>JBDTLP010000035.1:0-45198 GCA_039934735.1 Ferruginibacter sp.
TGTTGTGTGGCATTTGCTATTGGGTTATTATTTAAGAACCATTGATAACTGCTGGCATTGATATTACAGGTAAGTAATCTTTCTGCTGCAGAAATAACCGGGAGCGGATTTGCAAACACAGTAATGTAACCAGTTTTAGTTTTTGCCTGGCTGCCACCTGCAGCACTTCCGGTTGTAAGCACAACATTATATATACCTGCCGTATTATAAACGACCGTATTATTTTGTTGTGTGGAGGATGAAGGGGTTCCTCCAGTAAAAGTCCAGTTCCAGCTATTAACAAGCCCGGTGCTTTGATCAGTAAAATTCACACTTGATCCGGCGCAAATGGTTGTGTCATCCGCAGTGAATATTGTAGTCGGGCTCAAGCGCAGGTTTACATTATCAATAAACATTTGTTGTCCGTAATGACCCCTGTTTTCAAATGCTATTAATAAGTTACCAGCCGACAGGTAATTATTCAAAGCAATGGTTTCTGTTCTCCATTGAGTGGCTGTGGGAACAAAAGTGCTGCCGGTATTAACAGGAGCTGTGGCCAGCACAGACCCAGCTTTACTATACAAATAAGTAAATGTAGTTCCGCAATCTGTTGAAATGCCTACCTGCAAACTGTCGAGATAATCCGTTGTGCTATAGGGTGCATAAGCCACATCAAATGTTAGCGTGGCTGCAGAAAAAGTTGTCAGGTCCATAACGGGCAACTGTAGCTGATCCTGTTTTCCCTGGGTATCATTATTGTAATTATCGAATGCAACAGATTTTGTGCTGGATCCAAAACCGCCTGCAGCAGTATTCCTGTACCAGTTCACGCCATCGTTTCCTGCATCTTGTAATCTCCACGCATTGGGTGGATAGGTAACGGCTTCGAATCCTTCTGCAACTGTTTGTGCACTACCAGCTCCTACAAGGATATAACTATTAATGGTTTTAATATCACTGCCATTTGCATTTGTAACAGTAAGGCTTACACTATAAGTACCGGCAGCGGCATATGCAACAACCGGGTTTTGTAAGGATGAGGAAGCAGGAGTGCCACCTGTAAAACTCCAGTTGTAAGTAAGATTATCTCCATCACTCAGATCTGTGAATTGAATGGATTGTCCAGGGCAGATATAAGTCTTATCATTGCTGAAATCGGCAACAGGCGGGTAGTTTGCATGAAGCGGGAATTCCCATACGCCACGGCCATAATAACTTACTCTTAATTTACTGGCAATGTTACCGCTATTGTAGATCATGAAGTCAGTGATATTGGCAATGCTTGGTAAGTTATAAGTAATATCTGTCCAGGTAACTGCTGTCACATTTTTAGCATACACTTTATTCCCGGTACATACATATACCGTTTCATCCGTACTAAAATCATCATGATAAATTTTCAAAATATTGGTGCCAGGCAAATTATAAGTAATGTTTGTCCATGTAGCACCTTTATCTGCCGAACGATACATTCTATTATTGCAGCTAATATATACTACGTTTACGTTTCCTTTTACAGCGGCTACAGATCCACGTGATGATGTTGAGTAAGGTGTACTAAGAAATGTACCAATGGGAGAGCCTAACAGGTTATTGAAGCGTGTAAACCTGTTATTGTTTGAAATAATATAAGCAATGGTTGAATCGGCAGTGGAGATACACAGGTCTCTTATTGCATTTGTATTTGGATAGATATCTGTCCAAACGGGTGTGCCGTCTGTAAGGGTTGTGCTAACATAAACGGTATCCTTTGCAAGGATCGCCAAATTAAGTTGGTGAGGATGAAATGCAATTCTTGAATCGTTGGTTGCTTCAAAAGGACTATTATAAAGATTGGTACCTCCATAAGGTGTAAAGGAACGACGTTCGCCTGTTTGAAGATAGTAGACGGTGTTGTCAACAGCATAATCAAAACTTACACGGCTTCCCCAATCACCACCTCCATTGGTTTTCCATATTCCATCGTAATAAAGTTGTCCGTTATCCTGTGTACCAATGCTGACTAATTTTTTATTTTGCGTAGCCTGTGCAGCCTGGTAAATTTCTGTTGCACCTATTCCATCACTTTTTGTATCCCATAAACTGTCATTGGTACCCCTGCGTTTCCATACACCACCATCATTGATATCCCATAGTTGATTCACATCATAAGGATCTACCTCAACCTGGTGGTGATCGGTGTGAAGATCAGCATACCATTCTGTTTTTTGTTCAAAGGAAATACCGCCATCATTACTTTCCCATAAACAATGGCCTACTACATAAACATGATTGGCATCAAATGGGTCGGCACACATACCCAGGTTGTAATTGCCTTGCGAACCGCTGGCGGGATCGGTATCATAACAAACAATGCACTGGGTATTACTGCTATAAGTTTGTACAAAATTGAGGCCTGCATTTATTGATTTAAAAATTACGCCGTTGTTTCCATTGGCGATCACATACACAATATTATTATCAGCTGCACTTACACCTAAACGTAAGCCATCATTACCGCCGGGTATTGATAACCCGCTACTAACCTGGTTCCAGCTAATGCCGAAATCATTGCTTATCCAAAATTCCGCATCGGTAACGGCATATAAGGTATTGGTATTCGGCCTGCGTTTCATATCGCGGAAACTTCCTCCATTTTTTACATTAGTCCAGGAAGTGCCGCCATTGATCGTGCGCCATATACCGTCGTTTGTAACTGCAATAACTATATTGTGATCAGAAGGATCTATCAACATTTCAAGGGCCATGCGGTTGCCAATATTATTATTAGCAGCAAACCAGTTCAAACCGCCATCAATGGTTTTATATATTCCGTAATCAGTTCCGTAATAGTTAGGATCTCCAGTACCCAAATAAAGAATATTATCATCCGTATAATCGATGCATACAGAAGCACAGGCTGTAGAAGGGAATTTATCAGTACCCAACAGCGTCCAGCTATCGCCGTTATCACTACTGCCGAATAATCCGCCACTGGCACTTGTTGCATATAATTTAGTAGGAATAGAAGGATGAAACTTAATCTGAGTAACACGGCCAATACCGTTGATTTGCCCACTAACGTTAACGGGGAAATTAATTGGACCGGTTTGTTTCCAGCTTTGTGCATGACTATTGAAAGAAAGAATAAGCAGTAATAGTAAGAGCAGTCTTGTGTTTGGCATGAATATCTATGGATTTTGATTGTGAAATTTGATCCTTTCTTCAGGAGTCATAATATTTCCATTCTCTTTTATAAAGGGTTCATTTTTTATTTTCCAATGCTCAAACTTTTTTACCTGGAACCGCATGGCGTTACTTTCCCTTAATTCTTTTAATTCTTTTTTTGATAATTTTTCTTTAGCCTGGTTGCCCTTGCCAATATACCTGTCGCCTTCTTCCTCTGGCAGTTCATGGTGCTTCCAGTAAACCGTATAGGCTTTCACAATTTCATTATAGTTTACCCCTTCAATATCCATCATTTTTATCCAGTAAGGTTTTTTGGCGTACTCTTTTTCGGTAACAGTTTTTGTTTGACCGAATGTTGTGAGGGAGAAGAGTAGAGAAATACCTAAAAGTATTTTTTTGATCATACCATCATTGTTTGTATCGTTAAAGATAGTTAGATTTTTTGCCAGTCAACAAAGTGAAGAACGTATTTATTACTTATCCAGCAAATCCCGGCTACTATCCATTTCCGGATCTTCATGATCTCCAGCTTTTTGGATATCTAAATCATCGCCGATTAATTTGTCGGGAATAAATTCTTCAATTCGTGAATGGATTTCTTTCTTCACATTTTTGCTATCGGCTTCCTGGTTAACTATTGATTCTTTTTTAGCTGGCATAACATTTATTTTTTTTGTTACTACAATTAAAATTATACCAAAATGCAATGATAGGAAATAAACAATTTCCGGTTTAATAATATTATTATATCTTAGTAACTATGGTAACCATACAAAGTCATTCAGAATTCGAAGCATTCTTAAAAAAAGAACTAGGTGTTTCTTCCTGGCATAAAGTTACACAGGAGCAGATCAATCAGTTTGCTGATGCAACGCTGGATCATCAGTGGATACATACTGATCCTGAAAGAGCCAAAACAGAAAGTCCTTTTAAAGCCACCATTGCGCATGGATATCTTACACTTTCGCTTGTTCCATTTTTTTGGAAGCAAATTGTAGATGTGAAAAATGTGAAGATGGAAGTTAATTACGGCATTGAGTATATAAAGTTTGGACAGGCCGTGCTTGTTGACAGTGAATTACGTTGCCGGGTATCGCTTGCATCCATTGTAAATTTGCGTGGTATTACTAAAGCTACATTGTCGATCCAGGTGGAAATCAAGGATCAACCAAAACCAGCTTTTAATGGTGACGTTACTTTTTTATATCATTTTATTTAATCTTTAGCCGGCCTTCATCTCTTCATGAGCGCTGTTTATTTTTCGGATATATTAAATATAATTGCATTGCACCAGGATTATTGATGGGAAGGAGTTTCTTCATAGGTCCATTCCATTTTCATCAATTCGCTATCGGCAATCAACGTAATAAAATCGGCATTCAACGATTCTATAAAAATTGAATGGGACTTTTTAGTAAATTTATTTTATGAAAATGGTCCTGGTATATATCCTCATTTTTTTGATCGGCTTTATTGCATATACCATGCTCACTTTCTTTATTATTTCGAAGAAAAAAAGTAGAATAAAAGAACAAAACCTTGATGCTTATAAATCGGCATTCGGTACCTATTACCAATATCGTAAGTTAGAGAATGGCCTGTTCAGGTACAAATGGCCAAAAGGCTGGCTTATTCTGAGAGCGAGTTTTGATGCAAATGGGAATTTGATAGAATGCAAATTAAAGCCAAGACAAATTTTTAGTTTCCTCGACAAAAGATTTTTACAGCTAAGCTGATCTGCATCGATTGCTTACACATTCATGCACATTCTTATTCTGGCCTAAATGTAAAGCGCCCGACATCCTGCCAATGCACTTTCAAATAGATTTGATCCAGAAGACCATAAGGCTTTCATGTAATATTTTTTACTAATTACTAAACGATTAATGTTCATTATGAACAGCATTCTAACCAATAAAAAAATATTAATAACTGCCGGTCCTACCAGGGAAGCGATTGACCCCGTACGTTATGTCAGCAATCATTCTTCGGGTAAGATGGGATATGCCATTGCTGAAAATTTTTTAAGCCAGGGAGCAGAAGTGATATTGATATCAGGCCCTGTTTCTATTGGGTTGGATCATCCAAAACTTACGCTTGTAAACGTCAATACTGCTTTGGAAATGGATCTTGCATGTTGCAGGTTTTATGAGCAAATTGATGTTGCCATATTTGCAGCAGCAGTGGCAGATTATCGTCCTGAAAGTGTTTCTGATCATAAAATAAAAAAGGATAGTTCATCTTTTACAATTAAAATGGTAAAGAATGTTGACATCGCTTATGAATTCGGAAAAGTAAAATCAGCAAAACAATTGTACATTGGTTTTGCCTTGGAAACAAATGATGAATTAAAACATGCCATTGGAAAATTGAATAAGAAAAATTTTGACATGGTCGTATTAAACTCCATGAATGATGAACAGGCTGGCTTTGGTTATGATACCAATAAGATCAGTGTTATAAAAAAAGACCTTACACAAACAGATTATCCATTAAAAAATAAAGCACTGGTTGCAACAGATATAGTTCAGGAAGTTACTGGCCTTATCTTACAGCAACAACAGGATTATTTTAATCGAGCTCTGTTAATTGGTATGACGGCATAATTAAGATACATGTTAAAAAAAACTTTACTTGCTTTTACTTTTTTTATCTCTTCTCATAGTTTTGAACAGGTTCCTATAAAATCATTTGCAAAAGAAGCTATGACCGATGCAACTTATGCATCGCTAAGAAACAGCTTTAGTCAACATAAAATAATTCCTGTTGCCTATGAAAAACCAATCCTGCTGGCACTTTGTTATTTCCCCGAATTGATAGATGTTGATATTGAATTTCGCATAAAGCATGTGATCACTCCACTGGCTTCCCGTCCGGCATGGACAAGTATTTTAAAAGGCAAAACAGGAAGAAAATATGTTATCACAATTAGCGATACAAGCAACAAACAATTATCTCCAATACTTTTTAAGGAACTTGATTTTGATGCACAAGTAGGTGTGATTGGGCATGAGATCAGCCACGTAGTTGATTTCAACAGGAAAAATACTTTAGGAGTTTTAAGAGTTGGGATTGGAAATCTTTCATCAAAGTTTCTCGACAAATTTGAATATGGTACCGACAGCATTTGCATAGCTCACGGCCTCGGATACCAGTTGTTGGCCTGGAGTATTTTTGTACGTAAAGCATTGATGCATGAGAATTGGGATGGAGCAGACAATATTAATTCTGCAATGACGAGAGAAAGGTATATGAATCCGGGGACGATTAGGAGGAGGATAGGGGCGATATCTATGTACCACGAACCTTTAATTAAGAATTAAGACTTGCTGTATTAAGCATCTTTCAATTTAACTATTTCTGCTTTCGCTATATTTTTATTCTTGTTCTTGATTTATAATCCCACATAATCGCATAACATTTTATTTATTGCGTTCATGCAAACCGAGATATATTTCATCACAACATCAGGATCTATCATGCCAATTCGTTTCATACCCGGCACTTTTTCCGAATCCCTTAGACACGCCATGATATTGTATGTATGGAAATTTATTTTCTCCAGTGGAAGCCAAATTAAAACGGCACTGTTGTGTTCTGAAATCAATCTCATTAACCGTTAACCCATATGAATAAATATCTTTTTCAATTCGGGCAAAACTTTCCTGCTACTCATTTTTTCCTGCATTTCTTTTACGACATCTTTAAATGCCAGTGCTGCAAGAATTTATTGCCATGATCATTTTACTTAAGACTTTTATCTTTTTTATCCTGGGGTTCTGCGTTTTCAGTTTGCCTTAAAGCCTGCACAAACGCTGACTGTTCCAAAACTGAATCCCACATGCTGTCGCCACATTCATCGGGTATTACAATTGGTTCTTCCGCAACGTTGCTTTTTTCGACTTCTTCATTTTTTTTCATAACAGTCATTTTACAATTTTTTTTCTGATTCTTTTATTGGTAAATCATTGATGCTGGCATATCGCTTTCTCATTAAACCATTTTCATCAAACTCTCAGTTTTCATTGCCATAGGCACGGAACCATTGTCCATCTGCATTTTGATATTCATATTTAAAGCGAACAGCCATGCGGTTTTCACGAAAGCCCCATAATTCTTTTTTTAGTTTATAGTTTAACTCTTTTTCCCACTTAGTTTTTAAAAACGCCTTCACCGCTTCTCTTCCATTAATAAAATCTGTTCTGTTGCGCCATTCCGTATCAATCGTGTAGGCGAGGCAGATCCTTTCGGGGTCTTTACTGTTCCAGGCATCTTCTGCCAGTTGCACTTTGTGTAATGCTGTTTCCATTGTAAATGGAGGTAAAGGTAATTTCTGTTCCATGAGTTTTGTTTTTAGTTATGATAAACAACCAGGGCAATTTAAATCGGCTCTGAATAGTAATTTTGAAATTTCAGTTTCCAATGTTTGTTGTTTGTCTTTGGCATACCAGAGATGCAATTCATTTGCATAACCTGGAGCAGTGGCAGGATTTGATTTAAGACCCTTTACTAATTTTTGTGCAGGCGTTGGTCTTGGTCCCCAAATACCTGTTACATTAAAATGTTCATCCAGCTGAATGAGTTTTGGAATAGAACGGGTTTCATCGGAAAGATAAGCATTCATCAGGTGATCATTTTGGTCACGGTAAACCATCTTCATTTCTATCTTTCCTTCACTCATGGCTGCCAGTGCATTAAATGCAGGCAGGGTTTGCGAAGCATCGCCGCACCAATGTTCAGTCAGTATCAACCAGTATGTTTTATGCTTTAGATTTTTTACCTGTGCTATTAATGCATCAGAAGGGATAAAAGTTTTTTCCACCCGGTGCATCCTTTTTTGATTAAGGTTGATGTATTCTTTTATTTTTAAATCGACATTCAATACAAGATCTTCAGTCATGTTTTGTTTATACTGGCTATAGCTGAATCCTTTTTTCAGGTAGCTTGCATAATCATCATTACTAATCATTTTGCTTTTAATTGTTGCTTTCACATCCTTTTATTTTCTATTGCAAAGTTGCATCTATAACAACAATTTAAAAATGGAGAATGAACGCAAATGGATGGATAATTTTCTCTCAAAATAATTATTATATTTTCTACATAAAATACTTTGTTAAACACTTTTAAAATATACCACATTCTTATGCCCTTGCGACAGCTACTGTTTCCCGATATTTTTGAGGTGATAGTTTTGCGTTTATTTTAAAGAAGCGGCTGAAATAATATTCATCTTCATAGCCCAGTTCATACGCTATTTCTTTTATAGCTTTATTGGTAAGGTATAATTCTCTT
Source organism: Ferruginibacter sp. (assembly GCA_039934735.1). Classification (GTDB taxonomy): domain Bacteria; phylum Bacteroidota; class Bacteroidia; order Chitinophagales; family Chitinophagaceae; genus Ferruginibacter. The sequence goes on from JBDTLP010000035.1 coordinate 8,443, forward strand.
TTTGCTTCAACAATAATGCGTTCATTAATAATACTGGAAATTGTCCTATTGTAATATGACTTTGAAACCTTTCCAAGCGTTTTTGGCGTAACATAAAGCATCGCTGCATAATCACTGGGTGAATGTTTTGCTTTAAAATGCTCTTCAATGAAATTGTTTAGCTTTTGCAATATGTAATGTTCCTTTTTACCATTTATATCGCTGGTGCTTTGAGGTTGCTGTTCTATTTTTAACCGGGAGGCGTTGATTAAAAATATTCTCAGGTAAGCAACCAGTAAGTCATGCTGGGCCAGTGAAGTATCCTGTATTTCTTTTTCAATTTTATCAGATAACACATCGAATGCTGCTATTGAATGGGCGTTAATTTTTATAAAAGGAGGTTGGTTAAAATTATTGTACAATAGTTCTTTAAAACGCTGGCCCTTCCCGTACAGGTCTGCAAAAATAAATTCGGTTTGAAAATTTATTACTATCCCTTTTATTGGATTCTCTGTGATAAAAAGATAGGGTTGATTGGGGGCAAATGTAAACATGGAATTGTCCTCAAAATCAACTTCCAAAAATCCTGCTTTTACTTTTCCAAATCCTTCTTTAATCCAAATTATTGAAAAGTAATTATTGCGCTGAACCTCGCCGGAAAAGAAATTTTCTTCAAATTTAAAAAGGTTAATTGCCGGGTTACCGTTAGCATGATCGTGCATTAAATGATTTAATTGATTGCTCATAAGTTTTATTTTAAAAAAAAGTAATTGTTCTAAATTATTTAATAACCTTTTCCAGCCTGGCGATCAGTGAATCCCTCGCTATCAAACCAACGATCACTTCAACAACAGCACCGTTTTTGTAAATTAAAATTGTTGGTAATTCTACAATGCTTAACTGCTCTTTTAATAACGGCACTTCATCAATATCAATCTTATAAAAGGATGCTGCATCTTTATACAGGCTAAACATCTCTTCATATATTGGTCCCATTATCTGGCAAGGGCCGCTCCAGGATGCGCAAAACCGAACGATTTGTAAACCGCTGCCTTTTAAAATTTTTGTTTCAAAAACGGCTACTTCTTTTATTTTGATCATGATACTTTTTTTGTTTGGTATGATTTATATAGCCAATTGAGGTGCCATTTTAATTACAGACCCTCAATAATCGCTACAATCCAATACAGTAATGGCTTGTAGCATTTTATGAATTCTGCATCCGGGGTAGAATAGCAAATTTATTTTCCTGATATATCAGGAAAAGCATTATATTTCTTGAAACTTTCGGAGGAAAAATTACAAACGTTATTTGTTTTTATCTTTCTCCATAGTTATGTCTATCTCAGTGGAAATATATTTAGGAAATAGTGCCTGATATATTTTGGATTTTCATTCCTTACTGATTAATATTTTCAGGATGCATTGACGGACTTATTTTTATCGGGACGATTTAAAAATTTACAAATGTCAAAAAAAGACGTGCTGGATTTTAATACAAATCCAGACCTCACACAATTTGCTTTTAAAAACCTGCAAGAGGCACTCTTTTGGGCAAATGCCAAAGGAGATATTTTTTATGTCAATGACAATTTATGTAAGATGTCAGGATACAGTGAAAAGGAGTTGATGGTTATGAACCTGCGTGATATCCTGCCTCCGGATATGCAACCCTATGATAATGCGTTAAACTGTTTAAACATTACTTATGAACTAAAATATAAACACAAGACGGGCTATTTATATGATGTTGAAGTGAGCGTTAATTATATGGAATATAAAGGCCAGGAAATAACCTGCACTTTTGTTAAAGACATCGCACAGCGAAAAGTAGCAGAAGAAAAATTAAACCTGGCCAATAGCCAATTAGAGATATTGTTGAAGGAAAGTGAAGAGCGTTTTCGAGATTTGTTTGAAGAGGCCCCGATTGCTTACATTCAGGAACAACTTGATTCCCGTTTTATCAAAATAAACCGTGCTGCAATGAGAATTCTTGGCGTGCGGGCAGATGAAGTTACTGATACCTTTGGTAAAACACTGATAGCCGATCCGGCAGAAGCACAACGTCGCATTAAAGATATTTATGACTCAGTGGGTAGTAGCACAGATACTGATGGCGTTGTCTTCGAACTGCGCAGGAAAGACAATGGGAAGCCCATTTGGATTCAATGGTGGTCAAAGCCAGATGTAGGCGGACAGTTTACACGTACCATGTTTATAGACATTACCAGGCGTGTACTTATTGAACAAGAACAGGCTAAGTTACAGGCACAAAATATTTATCTGCAGGAAGAAATAAAACTAACCCACAATTTTGAAGAAATTATAAGCAAGAGTAAAAATTTTCATAAGGTATTGCAACAAATCGAACAGGTGGCTTCTACTGATGCTACAGTTTTAATTTTAGGCGAAAGCGGCACAGGAAAGGAGTTGCTTGCAAGGGCAGTACACAACATCAGCAAAAGAAATAAGCGTCCACTTATAAAAATAAACTGCGCAAATTTACCAGCCAATTTAATTGAAAGTGAATTGTTTGGTCATGAACGTGGAGCTTTCACCGGCGCTATGGAACGAAAGATTGGGCGCTTTGAACTGGCAGATGGAGGAACTGTTTTTTTGGATGAGATCGGTGAGTTGCCTGTGGAATTACAGGCAAAATTATTAAGGGTATTGCAGGAAGGCGAATTTGAACGACTCGGGAATCCAAAAACACTGAAGGTAAATGTAAGGGTAATTGCTGCCACCAACCGTAACCTGGAAGAAGCAATAGCAAAAAAAGAATTCAGGGAAGATTTATTTTACCGATTGAATGTGTTCCAGATTGTTTCGCCTCCCTTAAGGAGCCGCAAAGAAGATATTCCTTTGTTGGTAAAACACTTTGTAAAAAAATATGAAGGGAAAATGAACCGGGAAATAAAAAATATACCGGATAAGGTTATTAATGCATTAATGCTTTATGATTGGCCGGGAAATATCAGGGAACTGGAAAATATTGTGGAAAGAGCATTGATATTATCCAGCGGAAATACGCTTGAATATGGTGATTGGATACCTTCATTTAAAAATATTCTGATCAAAGAAAATGGCAAGCCATCATTACTTAAAATGAACGAAGTTGAGCGGGAACATATCATCAGCATTTTAGAAAAAACAAATTGGAAAGTGAGTGGAGAAAATGGTGCTGCAAAAATATTGGGTTTAAATGCTACTACCTTAGAATCAAGAATGAAGAAATTAGAAATAAAAAGAAAACCTCCTTCAATCTAAAAACTTATTTGATTAAAAAACAGAAGCTGGTGTTGTGTTAAGTGAAAAATGACTTATCAAATTTAATTCGTGTATTCGTGGAATAAAATATTATTTGCCACGAATGCACGAATTGTAACATAGTCAAACTCATGTAATTTTTTTACAACAAAATATTATTAATACCACATTAGTCTTTATTTGGCTGAGGCGTGTAGCGTAAATAAGGCTTTATTTCTTTTACACCTTTTGGAAATTTCTGTAAAGCTTCTTTGGTGCTGATCTCAGGAGCTATAACCACATCGTCTCCATCTTTCCAGTTGGCCGGAGTTGCAACTGAATATCCTGCTGTTAACTGAAGCGAATCAATTACACGCAATACCTCGAAGAAATTTCTGCCTGTTGAAGCAGGATACGTGATCATTAATTTTATTTTTTTATCGGGATCAATAACAAATAAAGAACGCACCGTTAATGTTTCTGATGCATTTGGATGAATCATATCATAAGCAGCAGCAATCACTTTTGATTCATCAGCAATTATTGGGAACCCAACCGTTACTCCTTGTGTTTCATTGATATCCTTTATCCATGCTTTGTGGCTTTGCAGGTTATCTACACTCAAGGCCAGTACCTTTACATTTCTCTTTTCAAATTCTTCCTGGAACGTTGATACTTTGCCCAGTTCTGTAGTACATACTGGCGTAAAATCGCCAGGATGCGAAAATAAAATACCCCACGCTTTTCCAAGGTATTCATAGAAATTGATCGGACCTGAAGATGTACTCGCTTTAAAATTGGGAGCTAAATCTCCTAAACGTAAGCTCATGTTAAATTATTTGGCAGAATAAACATACTCTTTTCTGTCAAATAAAATATTATGTTTTCAATAATTATTATTCTTCATCCTTTACCCGGCTTATCAAATTCTCCAACAGCAACTGCAATGCGGAAACTGATTCAACCTCAGTAACAATACCAGCTTCGTTTATTTTATTTTTGATATTGGCAATACTTAGCGAAGCATTAGCGGCCATATTTGTACCCAATGCAGTAAGTGTAAGCATCAACGATGCCAATGCTTTATCACCCCCGGAATACAAGGGCGAGGCACTTATTGCGGCAACGGTTTTTTCATTGAGCTCGCCGGAAGATACTAACCAATCCAGCGCATTCTTTAAAACACCGGGTACGCCAAAAGCATATTCCGGCGTTGAAAAAATTACAGCATCTGCGTCTTTTATTTGTTGCCTTAAATTTTCTACTTCTTTAATTATTTCCATTGTTTCAGGATTAAAATGAGGAAGTGCATCCAGTCCTTCAAATAATTTTATTGAAACATGAACAGGGGCAATCGCTGAAATGAATCTGATTATATTGGTATTGGATGAAGTTGATTTTAAACTGCCAGATATACCAAGGATACTTATTTGTTTTTTTAGCATTTGCATTACTGTTTAAATTGTATATTTTTAAATTTCCATGCGGGATTTGTTCTGTTTGTTCCGGCATAATAAAGAATGAGTTGATTATTGTCTGGATCTTTTAAACGTGATTCTCTCCATAACCACGGCTTATTATCCGGCAGTTCCTCAAACACAATTCCCTTTTCAATCAGCGATTGAACATATTCATCTAAATTTTCAATTTCAAAATAAATCCAAATACCATTGCCCGTTGGTAATTGATTTGTTACATGCAATGAAAATGAGGAAGTACCATTGGGACAAATAAACCTTGCATAATCCGGAAGCGATTTAACGATCAGCTTCAAACCAAGCTTTTCATAAAAGGCAATTGCGTGTGCCACATTTATTACCGGAATTGTTATTTGATTTAAATTCATCTTTACTTAGTTATATGACTTTACACGGTGTTGATTTATTGTTCCGCTTTTTTTAATATTTCTTTGATGACGAGAAAAATTTTTCTCCTTTAAAACCTGGAAGAAAAAATTGGCAACTCTATTGGTAAAAAAATTATATACAAATAAATTCAGCTTATCAATTCTTTGTAACGGAAACACCCAACGCTGTGGTCATTTACCAAACCAGCGCTTTGCATAAAGGAGTAACAAATGATGCTGCCGGTAAATTTAAACCCCCGCTTTTTTAAATCAGCACTCATGTTGTCGCTTAATATGGATGTGGCAGGTATATCATGAAAATGCTTGTATTTGTTTTGAATTGCTTTGTGATTTACAAATTCCCAAATATATTTAGTGAATGAACCAGACTCTTTGATAATTTCCAAAACCAATTTCGCATTATGTACAATTGAATTTATTTTATTACTGTTGCGGATAATTGAAGCGTCAGTTAAAATAACTTCCAACTCATCCTTGCTCATAGCAGCAACCTTCTTAATATTAAATTTGTAAAACAATTTTCGATATGCTTCCCTCTTTTTAAAAACAATCAACCAACTTATTCCCGCCTGTTGGCCACCCAATGAAAGTATTTCAAATAATTTGTTGTCATCCAAAACGGGTTTGCCCCATTCCTCATCGTGATAGGGAATGAGTTCTTCGCCCTGCGTTACAAATTCACATCTTATTAAATCTTTTTTCATAAAATAATCGGCGTATTTAAATTTGTGAAAAATTAGCACCGGGTCTATCTGGTAAGGCCGATTTCTTTTAAACACAATCAACATAAAAAGGCCTTCTGCTTTTGAAGGCAGAAGGAATTTTTATGCAAACCTCATCATTTTTTACCTGCAACTTTTTCTTTGTAAAAACGTTTAATATTATCAGAGATATAATTCAGATGATCTTCTACTGCAAAGTGCCCGGCATCCAGTCGATGCATTTCGGCATTGGGTAAATCTTTCAGATAAGCTTCGCCGCCTGCCGGCGTAAAGAAAATATCTGTTTGTCCCCAAAAAATAATCGTTTTAGGTTGATGTTCTTTCAGAAAAGCCTGCCATTTAGGATATAGTTCTACATTGGTGCGGTAATCATAAAACAAATCCAGGTTTACACGAACTGCATTCGGCCTTTGCATAAATGCATAATCAGATTCCCAATTATCCGGGCTAATCAATTCAGGATTTTTTGCTCCATATAAATAAATTCCTTTGATAGCATCGTGTGTAAGAAATGCCGCCAACGGCTTTTCAGTTTCTGCAGAACGGTTTTTCCATAATGCACCACGGAAACCATCCCAGGCAGGAGTAAATCCAACTTCATACGCGTTGGTATTTTGTACTATTAGCCAATCAAGTACTTTGGGGTTACGGCCAACAATTCTAAAACCAATTGGTCCGCCATAGTCTTGCGCAAATAAACCAAAATGGTCAAACCCTTTCATCGTTAAAAAATGTTCTACAATAAGAGATATGCCCTCAAATGTATAAGCATAAGTCTTAGGGTCAGGCATGTCACTTAAACCAAAACCGGGATAGTCAGGAGAAATTACATGAAACTTATCAGCCAGTGAACGCATCAATTCACGATACTGATGTGATCCTGCGGGGAAACCATGAAGCAACACTAATTTTGGATTGGCAGGATTACCGGCTTCGCGGTAAGCGATGTTTAACCCATCAACTTTAATAATTCTGTAAGCAACCTGGTTGTAATCTTCTGCAGTGTTGGTTTTTGTTTGTGCAGATAAATGGGAAATTGATGTAAGCATGACAATTCCCAGGAATAAAGCAGTAATTTTTTTCATTGTTTATTTTTTAAAATTATTGTCGTTATTGACAACACAAAAGTGCGGCGAATTGCTTGCTGAGAAAATGGAGGATATACTCAATAGCATGGATAATATTTCCTTTTTAGATTTTAAAAAAAATGACCGGAAAAAGCTTCCCGGCCATTTTACTTGCTTATAATGATAAACCTTTTTAATGATTATGTATTAATTAACCAATTCGACTTTCATGTAACTTGCTTCTGTAAAATCAAACGGTACTGTTCTTATGTTGTGCAGATTATGAAATGCCTGGACGGAGAAAAAAAATAAACACCTAAGATAATTTTTCATTTTAATTTTTTTAGAAAATTACTAAACGTTCGTATTTACTATTGCCCTCCGTTTAACGATGCTGGTATTTCAACTCTTGGTCAGTAATTTATCAATGGATAATTTTCCACTGCCATTTATTAATAATGCAATACTTAGCCCGATCAGCAATAGAAAGTATTCGTAACCTTCTCCTTTTTGATTGCCAAACCAGTTCATAAAAAATCCGTTTTGAAGGTGAGAAGTAAAAATGATCCCGATGCTTAGTGCGGCAACTGCTGCAGCCAATATCCTGGACCCCATCCCCAGCAGGAGTAACAAACTGCCAACAAATTCAATCATGATAACCAGGAAGCCTATAAGCCATGGCAGGCCCTTTGTATCGGTAAAAAATTGCATGGTGCCGCTAAAACCATAGCCACCAAACCAGCCCAATAGTTTCTGTGCACCATGCGGAAATAATACCAGCGCAATGCTGAGCCTTAGAAATAACCCGGTGTAATCATTGTTGGTTTGAAATAAACGTTTCATTGTAAAAATATTTTAATTGTTGTAAATAAATTGTTCCTTAATGATTTTGCCATTGTACCAATGCTGAACTGAAACCTGTGTATAATTTCTTATACCCCATTCTTTGTGGGTATAATCATATTGCCAGGTTACGTATGAAACATTATCACCTGTAGCAATATGCGTGGGCGTGGCACTTCGGAATTCCGCGATATTATTCAGAAACTCCAGTTCACGTTTATGATTAGCCGCTTTTCCTTCAACCGGGGGCAGCTCATTTTCCTGCATTACCACAGCGTCGTCATAATATAGTTCAAATGCGTCCATTAGTTTACCATCCACTACCAATTGGTTCAGGTGGTTGATTTTTTCTTTAATTGTGTTCATTGTTTTATTTTTTAAAGTATGATGTCGTTATTGACAATGCAAAGATGGCATCACACACAACATAAAAAAATGGAGAAAGCCCGCAATGAGATGGATAATATTTAACTTGTTGCCGACTTATCGAAGGCGAAGATTGTAACTGCTCTGAATTTGATATTGATAAACTTATAATCGTTATTGCAACAATTGCTGGCGTGTGTTTTAAGTAGCAGCAGCAAGATAGGCGCTTTTACTGTTTAGCATTATTTTAATCATAGAACTCTTTTAGTTCAAAATTATTTTCCTTTTGTTTAAACTGAACTAAATCTAAAATAGCGTACCTGTGATAGGAACCCGTTAACACAACTATTTTTTTACCATTATATTTCGTCAAATATTCTACTATATGCTTCGCCATCTCATAATTTCGCTTCAGTTCAAAGTTGCAATACCTTTTGTTATTCTCTCAGGGAGATTGTGTCTTCAATCGAACCTTTTATGCTGCTAAAAATCCTGACGCCATTATTAAATTCAGTCAATTTTTGTATTGGTAGAATTGCCTTTCACTTACCAAATTGTCTGTTACCTGACAATTTATTTCCTTTAATGTTTTGTCGGAATAGTAATTTAAAGCATCGTTTAGATATGTATATCTTTTCCATATTTCGGACTGTATTTTAATAAGTTCATTTGAGAAGTCTTTTTGAAAAATAAAAGCTGTAGCGGGATTGTTTCCGTTTATTTCCAATTGCTTTGTTTTTTCATTTCTTTGTACTATGTCGTATGGCCTAAAATCGGTTTTAGGAAAGTTGGTCTTGTACCTTATACAAGCATTCCATTCATTCTCATCATACGTTTTTTTGAATGAGTAATCATTATTGAAGTTTTTTGAACCGGCATCTATCAAAATTAAATCAGGCTTAATTTTTAAAATAGTCCTGTAAATGGTATCTGCATTTATTTTTTCGGTTGGGAAATGAACCGTACCAATTATATATAGCTGAGTTACTTTAAGGTCTGTTTTTTGAGCAAACGAAACGAGAGACCAGGATAGAATTAATGTTAACAGTCTTGCTTTCATAAATATGCGTTTACAAAATTATTGTAGCTACCGGCAACTTAAAGTTGTGATGACATCACAACGTAAAAAAATAAGCGTACTGCGTTATCGGATGAGTAATTATTATTTTTTAATAAAATAGTTTTCCGGAGATCTAAAAGATATACCTGTGCATTTACAAATAACAACATCATTGTATCCTTATATTTATTCCTATCTAACTTTAATATTGGCGTGGATGCTTATACTTATTTAATTACCCATGAGTTTTCATTAAGAATGATTGATAACAGCGAGCCTGAAATGATTGCTATTGCCAGAGCCTTGTGAAAGATTTCATTTGTATAGTTTTTAATGGATGCGTAAATCATGGCAATCAAAAATATCGCCAGGGTTATTTGAGTAAGTACATTAATTTTTAAAATGAACAGATTGAAAAGGACGGAGATAAAAATGGCTACAGCGACCATGAAGAAAATTAGCGGGAAGTGCCTGTTATAAAATAGTTTCATGTCAAATCTTTCTTCCTTTTTATTTGCGGACAGTAACATTTTAGCAACACAAAAAAGTGAAATTGGATATAGTAAAATAAAGAACAACTCTGGCAAATGCCATGTAGCCTTATCCTTTAACTGGTAAATAATAAACCAATCCTGGATATGTAGGAACAGGATAAATACAACCCAACAGGTATGCGGCCAATAAAACCTGATCTTTTTATAATCATACAGTAAATCAGAGAAAGAAGCAAGAATCTGGGTAATGCCGAGGCCCAGGATTATTGACACCAATATTGAAACATACTCAAAAGCGCTTATCTGGTTATTATACATGACCTGTTTATTTGAAATTATGATCAACTCAAAATGATTATTAATGAAAGAGGACCGCCCAGTTTTTATCAGCCTTAGCTTTTAAATTGGCTTCGTCTTTATTCCACTTTGTGAGTGTATTATTTACCCAACTATGGTAAAACAGGAACAGCTTGCCATCTGCGATTTTAAACGTCTCCGGGTCTATTTCAACCTTTTCGTTATTTGCACCCATTGCATATGCACACCATCCTCCATACTGCGGTTCATATTTTTTGTAGTCTTTAATAAAAAGGTCCTTATTCGCAGCTGTTGAAAAATAATAGGTAACTCCTTCTGCCAGAGCTGCAAATTGTTTACTGCCTTTAACAGCTTTTTTCTGTGTAAAATAATCTACCGGGTCATAACCTTGAATAGCCAAACCTTTTTCCAGGTTAAACTCTTTTGTTCGTAATGCTGTTTGGGCATTTGTAATTGCCGTCATAAAAAGTGATGCAATCAATACTGTTGTTATCTTTTTCATTTTATTTTTTATAAATTTCTGATACTATTGACCGCATAAAGATGCAAAACCATTTAGCCAATACAAATGGAGGATTATAGTTTTAAGATGGATAATTTTCTCCGTTATTGATTATTAATTAAGACCAAGTCCTGCTTCCAATGCCGGCACCAAAGGAAAGTCAACCGGTAATTGTGTTAGGTTGTGCAAATAGTTCATCGCAGTTTTATCACTTATTTGCAGTATTAAATCAACCGGGCTTTCATCAGTATAACCTTGTGTAAAAAAGTTATCAACCAAGAGTTCGTCGTCGTCACCACGGTTTTTGGTAATGCTTTTAGCAATTTTGACGAGCCACATTAAATAAAGCAATTAAAAAATATTCATTTATTAGCGATTCCGTTTTCCCGATTCCCGTCTCTGCAACAAAAAATCCCCCCTTCATCTTTCAACAACGCCAATCCCGAAATACGATTGATCGGTTGTTTATCTTTTACATACATGATGATCCAATCATCATATTGAACAAGGCGAGCATCCATTTCAACAGGTTCTGCAACATAATCATGGACGGCTTCATTCATTTTTTCTCCATTTGGGCCAACTACTAAGTAATAATTTTTATCTCCTTTTGAATTTCTTACAAGCATTACCGGTGGGATGCCTCCGAGGATACAACGTATGGCACAATCCCTGTGAACCTTGCCTTCGCCTGGTTTCATTACACCAAAAAAACATTTCGGATCAATGATCTCGCCTTTGACTTTACGTTCACCAAGTTCTTTTTGTAGAGGTAATAATGTTGTTGCTGCTTTTATATTTGCGAAACTAATTAATGGTTTATCATTTGCACTTACCTGCATAATTGTTTTCCCATCATTATAAAGTAGTGTGCCTTTTAATGTTATTTCTTTTTCATCAAGAGAAATATTTTTTTCTTTTTCGATGTCGGCTATAATTCCATCTGCGCCATATTTGCCATAACCAACCAATGGAATGGTTATATAAGAAAGATTGCCCCATATATCTTTCCCATTAATTACTTTGATCAATGGTACAGGCTTGTTGAAATAAATTCCTTTTACTTCGGTCAATGTTCCGAATTCAAAATTACCTGTATCAAATTTCTTTTGAAGCAATGCAAGTGTTACTCCAAAAAGAATAACGATTGGCAATAAAATGAGCAATACTTTTTTTACATGCTTTGAAAATCCTTTCGGTGCATTTGGCAACCAACCGATGTAGAATTCGTTTTCCATATTTTATTTTTTATTAACCTCACCCCAACCCCTGCAAAACTTTGTGGTTTCTTATTTCTTATTTTAAATTTCATATTCCTTATTTCACTACTGCTCCTTGTTGTTCAGTACCCTCCGGAAACGGTTTTGGATTTAACCAAACCCTTGTTCCTTCCACTCTTACATCATACGTGCTCACTCTTTCTTTAAATGGTGGTGGAGACTGTCCATTATTCGGCAGGTATTGATAACCGTGCCATGGGCATGTGATACAACCATCAATGATCTTCCCTTCTCCCAATGGGCCGCCCTGGTGCTTGCATACATTATGAATGGCGTACAAGGTTTCTCCAAACCGATACACTGCAATGCGTTCTTTATCTATGCAAAATATTTTTGCCCTGCTTTCTTCAATTTCATTTACATCACAAACAGAAACAAATCCTTCTTTTACGAAATCAAATTTTAGTGCATCTTTTTTCACTTCTTTTTTTCCTGCAATAAGATGAAGTGTAATTAATATAGCAGCACCCAATGCAACAATTACAACAAATATCGGATTGGTTTCATATTGTATAACACCCAACATTACATGCATGATTATTAAGAAGTATGCCAGGTAAACAAACATGTGCAAAGTCTTCCAAACCTTTGGTGAAAGATTTTGCAACCAGAAATCATGACTGGTGATGGCCATTAAAAAGAAAATGATTAGCGCAAAAAATCCCAATGACTGATAAGGAAATCCATTTAAGGAATTATAATTTGTATTTGAAGTGAACAATGATACAAATGGATTGATAGCTCCCAAAGCATGAAAATGCATGATAGCAAAACAACCATGCACAGCAGCAAGAAAAAACATTGTAACACCCAGGTGTCTGCGATTATAAAGTAGCGGTAAAAATTTCGGGTTGATCCTGCTTAAAGGGCCGATGCATAAAATGACCTGCAATAAAAGTATTGCTAACGTTGATGTAGAACGAATCAAAACTGTTTCGAAAGTATATTGTGCATTGAAGACAGCTGTGAGTATTATAAAAATACCGAGGAATAAAGCACAGAATCCAAACAGGAGCCAGTCGTAATGTTTTTTTTGCCTGTTCCAACCAATGGCCTGGTAAGAAGCGCTCATGATCAAAAATTTATGCTGTCAATAATTTGTTTGTGAATAAAGTCATATAGAATAAAATGATTTCCTGCAGCTGAATCATTCTTTAATGCAAATTGATAGCTACCCCTGGAATCGATCCTGCCAATGATCTCGTTATTATTCATCGTGCCTTTATTGCCTGGCGTTAGTTTATAAATAATTGCTGATGGGGCAGTTATTGCTGACTTGTTTATCCATTCAAGCTGCGTTGAAGATTTGTCATTGTTAGTGCGGAGGTTAACCGTATAATTTTCCTTCTTAATAGATTTAATAATTACAGGTAAAACATTTGTAGAAACAGGTTGCAATAATGAACTTGTGGACACTGGTTTTTTTATTGACAGCCAACCGCCAATTATGATAGCAGGTAAAGCGAACAATAAGATCGTCCATACCTGCAAATGCTTTTTTCGTAATTGTTTGTTCATGTTAATTGTTTGAACCGCTGTCGGGGTTGTCAACCGCCGACAGGGTTTTTGCCTTCATCCATTTTTTTAAAAGAAACGGCCAGAATACCATGCAACCGGGAAGGATAATTAATTTGAATCCTATTCCTGCACCATGTGAACCTTCATCAAGTACTTTCAATCCCTTGCTTATAAAAATAATGCTGAACATCAATCCACCAATAAGGTAGATGCCAATGACCGTAAATACGTAATAGATAATTGTAGCTGCCATTTTAATTTTCGATTAAGAGAACACTATTGAATCCACTAAAGCCATCTGGTTCACGATAGGGATTATCTACATCTTCCATCCACATCTTATCATCCGGGAAAAATTTGTAATGATAGCGGCCAGCAGAAAGGATCGGTATCTCAATTTTCCACATCCCGTTTTTTCCTGGCTCCCTTAACAATACGTCCTTTACCACTGTCGACACATGTAACAAGGACTAAATGGTCTTTAAACTTTTTGTTCTATGATTGTTTTTTATTTTTTTGTGATTATTTTTTGCCAGTTTGCATCCGCACTTTTCATGAGCCTTACTTCGTCTTTGTTCCATGTTTTCAAAGTATTGGTGAAGTACTTGTTGTAAAAAAGATAGAGCTTGCCACTTACTATTTTAAAAGTTTCAGGATCTACATTTACTTTAGATCCATCATTGCCCATGGCATAAGCACACCATCCGCCATATTGTGGTTCGTAGGCAGCAGCATTTTTTTTAAATGTTTCTTTGTTTGCAGCAGAAGAAAAATAATACAGGCCTCCTTTATATGTTATGCCGCCCAATTCTTTCTTACCTTTTATTGCCTTGCCTTCTGTGAAATAAGCAACCGCATCATAACCATGTATTGCAATACCATCATCCAGGTTTAGATTTTTTTTCTGTGCATCATCCTGTGAAAAACCACACAAAGAAAAAATACTTACCAATAAAGTCAATAGTGTTTTTATTTTCATTTTATAGATTTTAGAAAGCAAATGTAGATCGGCACAAAAAAAAATGATGTCGCTCAAATGACAGTAAACAGCGATTAATAAAAAAATAGCGAAGTTTCCTGAATGGATGATAGTTGCGTTGATGAAAAGTTGGCAAAGTTGACAGCGTTGATAAAGTTAATAACCATTCAACTTGCTATCTTAGATACAATTTCTCCGTCACTAACAAATCATACATCTTAAATCTTACATCATACATCTGTGTGGTGTGTTTCATCCCATATCCGGCGACCCTTATCACAGTACTGGTTTATCTCATCCCATAGCTGGTTTTTTGCTCCATTTTTTCATCATTTTTCTCCCAATTTTTCTTCCCAAAAAGTACTCCCAACCTATTGGGAAACTCCCAATAAATTGGAAATAAAAATCGTTGGGGATTTCAAAAATCATTTTTTCAAATATTTTTTTTATCCAGTCCTGGCAAGGGTTTCAGGGCATTTTAAAACGCCCAAAAAAAATGTTGGCACAGCCGTTGGCTATATAGATCGAACTTTTAAAAAAGAAAAAAGAAAATGATTACGCAAAAAAATTTTAAACAACAGGTAATTGAAAGTGAAACACTGTCACTGGTTCAGTTTAAAACGGAATGGAATGGCGCTTCACAAATACTTGAAATGATATATAATGACCTTACCAAATCTTATGAAGGGGTAGTGAATTTTCATACAGTGGATTTTGAGAATGAACCTGCACTGGTAAAAGAATATGGTGTTATGGAAATTCCAACCATCCTTTTTTTTAAAGAAGGAAAAATGATCGACCATGTAATTGGGATGGTTCCGAAGCACCAATTGATCTTAAAGATCGAAAACGCATTATCAAATAAATAAATTAAAAAACAATAATAAATATTAAAGCCATGTACAACGAACTAAAATATGTTTACCTGAAAAGTCACCCGCTTTTTTCGAATTTGTCTGAAAGACAATTGAACGAAGCCAGTGAACTTATGAAAGTAAAAACCGTGTATCGCGGTGAAACAATTGATTACGGTGTTGGTGATTACAGCAAAATTTACCTGCTTATAAAAGGTAAGATCAAGATCACCTTGAGTGATGATATGGACAATGAACTTATCAAAGACATTCTTACTGCACCAGATATTTTCGGAGATCTAAGCCTTGATGGTTCTCCTTCCTGCGATGAATTTGCTCAAGCACTAACTGCAAATACAGTTGTATGTTTCTTTAATGTAAATGATTTTAAAAAACTTTTACAGGATAACGTAATGCTTGCAATGAATTATGCAAACACAGTTAATAACAAACTTAAAAAACTGGAAAGCAGGCATTCTGATCTTGTGTTTCACGATGCAAAAGCAAGATTGATCCGTTTTATCAAAAACTGGGCAAGAACAGATGGCAATCGTATCGGTGATAAAATTATTCTGAACAATTATCTCACTCATAGTGATATCGCTGGCGTAATTGCTACATCACGCCAGAGTGTAAACGTTTTATTCAATGAGTTGAGAGATGCAGGGATGTTGATCTATGATCGTAAAAAAATACAACTGAATGATCTTGTCACCTGGAATTGAATAACAATAAATTCTTTCATCCACTAATCTTCAATTCTTCAATCATAATCAATGACACTTAACTATAAACTTATCGGAACCTGGGTGCTTCGCATAATTGCAGCTGTGATCATGTTGCAAACATTATTCTTTAAATTCAGTGCCTCAGAAGAATCCGTTTATATTTTTACAACTGTAGGAATGGAACCCTGGGGAAGAATTGCTTCCGGAATTGTTGAACTGATCGCTTCTATATTGATATTTTTTCCACGCACAACATGGATCGGTGCATTATTGGGAATAGGCGTAATGTCAGGAGCTATTTTCTTTCACCTTACTAAACTTGGATTGGTTGTTAAAAACGATGGGGGACAACTATTCGTATATGCCTTACTGGTCTTCCTTAGCTGCATAGGATTACTGATCATTTTCAGGAGCGACCTTATTTCCTTCACAAAAAAGTTTGTAAAATAATTATTCAATGAAAAAATGCTTCGCAATTTTTATTATGTTGATTTCGGTTGTTGCTGTACAGGCGCAAAAGAAGCCAACCCTTATCAACCAGTTCGCAGATATTACTGCCACTGTTGGACAGTCACAAGGATCAGTCGCAGCAGCGTATGTACACAACTGGAAATTTGGTAAACACAAAAGATTAGAGGCAGGCCTCGGACTTCGCTGGACAAGTTATTTTGGATCTATGACAAAATTTACAACAGCAACGGCAAGGCTTGCTCGCACTACTACAACGCCATTTGCAATTGTTTTTGCCGGGCAAAAATATGAGAACCAGGATACATTAACGGTGCAACGACCATTTACCAATTCAGTAAATGTGAGCATCAACCTCGGCTATAATTTCAGCAGCAAGTGGAATGCAGGATTTAATATTGACCTGGTTGGTTTCACTTTTGGTAGTAAATCAAGTGCTATACTTAAAAGCAATGGCATTACTAAAACAGAACCAACTGCAAAACCAGCAGGCTTCAATGTATTGCTTACCGGTGACAATGACTATGGAAGTCTTAACTCAGAATTCTTTTTGAAATATAAATTAAACAAACGCTGGGGCATTAAAGCAGTTTATCAATTCTTATTTGTTGAATACAAAACAGAAAACATAAAACAGGTAGCGCCCGATGGAACCATGGTAGACAGGTTTCGTAATAAGGCAAATAATTTCGGTGCAGGAGTTTCATATAATTTTTAAAAACAAAAATCGCTTTATGCATTTCAGGAAAATAATAAACAATGTATTCATGCAACTGGCAGATTCACTTAATCAATTAACGCCTGCTGAATATTCACAACCAAGTAAGATATTGTTCAATGCTACCATCGGCCAGCATGTAAGGCATATCCTTGAATTATATATTTGCTTGTACAATGGATATGAGACTGGTATTGTGAACTACGAAAAACGAAAGCGTGATATTCGTATTGAAACTGATAAGGATTTTGCCAATGAACTGATGCTGATGATTTCTGGCAATATTGACAAAGATGATAAAGATCTTTTGCTTGAATCAAATTATGATGAGCAATCAACAGAAGAAATAATCGTTGGTACAAATTATTACCGAGAACTTCTATATAATCTCGAACACACGGTACATCATATGGCATTGATCCGTGTTGGTATCAATGAGGTATCTTCTATAACAATCCCCGAAGGATTTGGCGTTGCAACTTCCACCATTAAATATCGTAAAACATGTGTACAGTAACATTCATTCCAGTAGGAGATAAGTATTATATAACATCCAATCGTGATGAAAAGAAAAGCCGCAGCCAGGCCATTGCTCCATGTATTCATATGGTAAATGGCAATAAGGTAATTTATCCACAGGATCCTGATGCAGGTGGTAGCTGGATAGCCCTGAATGCAAATGGAAGTGCAGCCGTTCTTTTGAACGGAGCTTTTGAAAAACATGAGTCTACACCGCCTTATAAAAAAAGCCGTGGTGTTATTTTCCTTGCGATAATAAGTACGGCTAACCCTGTGCGTTATTTCATGCACATGGATCTTTCAGGGATTGAGCCATTCACCATGATCATTATGGATAATTGCCTGTATGAATGCAGGTGGAACGGCACAACCAAATACTGTAGGCAATTAAAAAAATGCCATCATCATATTTGGTCCTCGGCAACATTGTATGATGAAACCACAGTTAAAAAAAGAGAACAGTGGTTTGCTACGTTCCTGAATAAAAATCCACGTCCAACACAGGAGGATATTTTAGAATTCCATCAATTTGGAGGCGTTGGTGATGTACAAAACGATTTGAAGATGAACCGTAACAATAAGATGTCGACTGTTAGTATAACCAGTATTGCCCTGGATCAATATAAAAGTAATATGAAATATTTTGACCTGGCCGAAGATAAAATTTACCAAAGCCGTATGGAGATGGCCATACAGGGAGAATATGCAGAGATCTTTTGATTTTAAATACATTTCACAAAACTATATGCTTAAAAAAATATTATACCGTCCATTCTTTATAAAATTATTCAATTGGGAATATTGGCCATTTCATATTGTGTATGCACCGGTGTATGTATATTGGATGTGGCTGGCTGTAAGATCAAGATCATTTTTTTTCTTTAGCACATCCAATCCAACGATTAAGAATGCAGGATTTCTACTTGAATCAAAAAAAGAAATTTATGATCTTATTCCCCAGCAGTATTATCCGTTAACATTGCTTTTTAAGCATGATGAAACTCCGCATAGTATTATTAATAAAGTGGCACAGCGTGGCATGAAATTTCCACTCATTGGTAAACCAGATATAGGCATGCAGGGATTGGCAGTAAAAAAACTTGAAAATGAAAATGAACTTATTGATTATATAGCAGCAACAAAAGTTGATTTTCTCATACAGGAATTTATTCCTTATGAAAATGAAGTTGGTATTTTTTATTACCGTTTGCCAAATGAAAAAAATGGAAAGATCTCCGGCATTGTTCAAAAAGAATTCCTTGCAGTTACTGGCGATGGGGTTTCTACTATTGAAACATTATTAAAAAAAGACAAACGCTTTATACTGCAGTTAAAAACATTACGCATTTCAAACGGGGAAGAATTTAATAAAGTGTTGGCAGTGGGGGAGAAACACATATTGGTTCCTTATGGCAATCATGTAAGAGGCGCAAAGTTTTTAGATATCAGCCATCTTGCTGATGAAGCGCTTAACCAATCAATTGATGATGCTTGTAAAAAGATCGATGGATTTTACTTCGGCAGAATGGATATTCGTTACAATACCTGGGAAGAATTGCGGGAAGGAAAAAACTTTTCAATCATTGAATTGAATGGCGCCGGCAGTGAACCCACTCATATTTACGACCCAAAAAATTCAATCTTTTTTGCATGGAAAGAAATTATACGCCATTTAAACATTCTTGCAAAGATCAGCCGTATGAATCATAAGAAACAATCTTTATCGTACATGAAACTTTCAGATGGATTGAAGATGATAAGGGATAACGGAAAATATGTGAAGTTGCTGAATGAGTTTAAGGAAGCGGTTTAGATGTCTGATATATGATGTCTGATTTTTTCTGTAATTTATATATAGTGTCAATTCATTGGACACTTTAAAATATCATACATCGGAGATCATACATCATACATTTTTTATTCTCTCTTTATTCCCAATTTCTTCATCCTTGCTTCTAATGTAGTAGGATTCAGTCCAAGAATTTTTGCTGCTCCTTTTTCACCACTTACTTTCCAGTTAGTTTTTCTCAATGTTTCCAGGATATGTTCTTTTTCAACATCACCCATTTTTTGCGGACTGGGGTTGCCGTTAGCATTGAGTACTGGTTTTGTAGTTGGAAGCCAATCGCCTTCTTCAAGGCTGCTGTTATGGCTCAATATCATCGCTCTTTCAATGATGTTTTCTAATTCACGAATATTACCTGGCCAGTCGTAAGTCATCAATGCATCCATTACTTTAGGATTTACACTGGTTACTTTCCTACCGATCTTTCCTTCATGCTTTTGGCAGAAATGTCTTACAAGTAAAGGAATATCATCTTTCCTCTCTCTTAACGGCGGACAAACAATCGGGAATACGTTTAAACGATAGAATAGATCTTCCCTAAATTCTTTCTTTTCTATTGCATGATGAAGGTTACGGTTAGTCGCAGCAATTACACGGACATTCACTTTCATTGTTCTTGGATTGCCCAATCTTTCAAATTCACCTTCCTGTAATACCCTTAATAATTTTGCCTGTAGTTCTACAGGTAATTCTCCAATTTCATCAAGGAAAACAGTTCCTGTATCTGCCAATTCGAAGCGCCCGATCTTTCTTTCCATGGCACCGGTGAATGCGCCTTTCTCATGTCCAAATAATTCACTCTCGATAAGATTAGCAGGAAGCGTGGCGCAATTTACTTTTACCAATGGCTTCTTGCTGCGATTGCTGATATGATGAACAGCTCTTGCGATCAATTCTTTTCCTGTTCCTGATTCACCTAATATTAAAACAGTAGCATCTGTTGAAGCAACCTGCTCGATTTGTTTTAATACCTTTTGAAAATTATTGCTCTTACTTATAATCTCTTCGAAGTTGTGTGTGAGTTTTATTTCTTCCTGCAGGTATTCGTTCTGTGCTTCCAGTCTTGCTTTTTCCTGTTCCATTAAAACCTGCTCTGTAATATCTATAAACATCGTACGGGTAAACTGTCCGCTGGGATCTGGGTTCGACCACCATTGTATCCATAATGGTTTGCCATTATCAACACGACGCATTTCTAAAACAACACCACTTGTATCAGTACCACGGCCAACTGATTCAAAAGCTTCTCTCATTCTGCGTTGTGCATCGGGTGTATCTGGTGCCATCGCTTTTCCATAAGTATTTGGAACATCTTCCGGCTTTACGCCGAGTATTCTTAATGCAGCACGATTGGCACGAATAAATCTTGAGTCAAGGCTTTCATTCACATAAGCGATTGGCGCTTCTTCAAACAGATCGCGGAAGCGTTCTTCACTTTCTTTTAATTGTACCTGCAATTGAACATTCGCACTCTTTAAAGCTTCACTTAATTTATCTTCTGTTTTTATCCTGTCAATTTCTGATCCAGCACGTGCAGCAAAAATTTTAAGAATGGAAGTTTGATTTTTACTTTCAGTCATCGGCTTATCATCCAATGCAGCGATATGTCCAAGTATTTCGCCTGTAGCGGGGCTGTAAATAGGAACAGAAACATAAGATTGTAATCCTTTCTCTTTTGGAAAAGCTTTTTCAAGTTCATTGGCACAGAAATAATCTTTTCCTGTCATTACAATTTCACAGGGCGTTCCTTCCAGGTCATACTCAATGTTTTCAAGTGGTGTACCATGGTCAACAAATGAAATTGTACGTACACGTGTTTTTTCTAAATTGGAACATTCGGTAATGAGCGCATATTTTACGCCCAATGTAAGTGTAATGAATTTTGTAAGCTCGCGGAAATAATCAAGGCCAACATATCCTGAAGTAGCTTCCGAAACAACCCTTAACAATTCTTCCTCCATTTTCCTTTTCCTGATATCACGAACGGAGCTGCAGAAAAATTCTTCTCCACGATGTTCGATAAAATTATTGCGTACTTCTACAGGATATAGGTTACCATTTTTATTTTGATGTTCAGTTTCTAATAGGGTTTGTCCTTCTTTTTTTGTTTCTTCCCAATTTTGTCTCCATTCATTTTTTGAAAGAGAAGGGTTGAGGTCAAAGACATCCATTTTCATTAATTCATCCATGGTATATCCTGATTCACGGCTTACAGCTTCATTCAATCGTATAAACTTCCCTTCTTTATTCATCCAGAAAATCTGGTCACGCAGATTTTTAACGGTGCTGTTGTATAATTCTATTTCGTTTAACCGTAACTGTAATTCCTTATTTTTTTTCTCCAGTTCATCCTGCGCCTTCATTCTTTCAAACTCTGCACCGATACGTGCAGCAAATATCTGTAGGATCGCCATCTGATTTTTTTCTTCTGTTACCGGGCTTGGATCTGAAGTAGCAATATGGCCAAGTATTGCCCCGGTAGTTGGGCTAAAGATGGGTGCTCCTACATATGCTTCAATTCCCTGTGCGGCTTTATAAAATTTTTGTACATCTTTCGGCATGAAGAAAGCTTCGCCTTTTAATAATGTCTGGCAGGTAGTTCCTTCTGCATCATATTCGAAATTTTCCAATAATTTTTCTCCTTCCATGAAAGTAAGGGTCCTGTATCTTGTATTGGATTCATCTGTACATTCTACAACGAAACTATAGCGCATGCCAATGATGGTAGATAATTTCCTGGTAAGTTCTACAAACATATCACGGCCCGTTAAACCTGAAGTAGCTTCTGAAACAGCACGTAATAAATTTTCCTCCATTTTTTTCTTGCTGATATCCCTCACAATACTGCAGGCGAATTCCTGGCCATTATATTCTATAAAATTCGCTGTGATCTCGATATCGTATAAATGACCTGTCTTGTGCCTGTGTTGCGAATCAAAGATTATCTTTTTTTCTTTTTTTAATCTTGCCCAGAAAGCATCGAAATCCTGCAACAAGGTTGTTGGATTTAAATCTGAAACCGTTTTCTTTTCAAGCTCTTCTTTTGAATAACCTGTCATTTGACAAGCCATATCATTTACACGAAAAATATTTGCGTGTGAGTCTATCCAAAATACAGCTTCATGAAGATTCTCGAATGTAATATGTGAGAACAACAGGTCTTGTTCTGATCCTTTCATTATGCCTGTTATTTTTCCCATTTTAAGTGCAGTTTTATACTAGCTGAAATTTTAGCCCAATAAAGTTAAGCAATATGGTTAAATAAGTTGATAACGTTGAAAGGGTTGATGTAGTTAATAAAGTTGACAAGGTTGATAAGGGGCCGAACTCTATTAACTTAATTAACTATATCAACCCTGTTATCCAGTCAATTTCCTCCACCATACAACTTTATCAATGGTTCCCTGATCGCCTTCGTTATTTCAGAACAATAATAAAGAACTGTATCTGCGATCGCCTCAGTCTTTACCCAATTGTTGAAATTTGCATCCGGCATTGCTTTTCGATTTTGTATTGTATCCATCGTGCCAGGTACGAGCACAGTAGTTATAACATCTGCAGCTTTGGCCTCATCATTCATCAGTTCTGCAAGACGAAATATCAATGAGTAAATAACATATATACAGCGATGGCTACAACTGCTATCAATACTGAGAATAATAATAATTTTTTCATGATCTTTTTTCACAAAGAGAATCATTGATGAAAAAGATAGCTTTCAGTTGTTTTACAGAATAATGAATTTAATCCTGTTGGTTATTGTAATTAGCTTCGAAAGTAATTCGTAATTTCACTCTTACGAATAAACGAATATGAGTTACACTATTTCCGGATACTCCACTGCATTGTTTTCAACCTGGTACTTCATTGAAGAATTGGGTATTCTTTTCGACACTGGTGATGGTGTTAGTGCTGGTTTGTTACAAAAAGCAAGAAAGATTACAAACGTATTTATTTCACATGCTGACAGGGATCATTTGACAGGGCTTTTACAATTAAATCAATTAAATGCAAGAGATGGATTTCCCATTATTCATTATCCTGCAAACAGTGGATCTTTTCCTGCGATGGAAACATTTTCAAAAAAATTTGATCCTCCTGTAAATGGAACAATTTGGAAAGCCATTCAGGCCAATGACGAAATAAAAATCAAAGATGATTTGTTTGTACAATCATTGAGAAATGATCATGTAGAAGCAGCTCCGGAAATTATTAAAAGTTTGAGTTATAAAATATTTCAAACAAAAACAAAATTAAGACCCGGGATCGCATCGTTGCCGCAAGACAGGATTAAAGAATTAATAACCAATGAAGGGAAAGAAAAACTGACTATGGAAGTAAGAACGAATGTATTGAGTTATTCAGGCGATACGCCGGTAGATGATTATGAAAAATGGGATCATTCAAAAATTCTTATTCACGAGGCTACTTTTTTAGATGCTCCTGGTGCAGGTAAAGTAAACACACATGGAAACAAACATATTAATCTTGAAGAAGTAATAAAAATGGTTTCGGAAATTAATATTGAAACATTGATACTGGGGCATTTTTCTTCCAGGTATTCAGCAGAACAAATTGATGAAAATATACGATCTCTTTGTGAAAAATATTTGATCAAAATTCCTGTATTTAGAATTTTGCCTGGGCTAATACATAAAGACATTTTAAAAGAAGTTCCGATAAATACGTAATGACCTTTGATTATACCTGCATAATCCTTTCAATCGTCCAATAACTACTTACAATCGCAATGAAGATTGAAATTGGATATACAACTCTGTACCGGTACCAGCTTTTATTTTTTAAAGGATAAATGATCAAACCAAATACCAGGCTGATCAACATGATTTGACATACTTCTATACCTGCATTGAATACTAAGATTGATGTAAAAAATTTATCACGAGGTAAACCTATTTCGTTTAATGAACTTGCGAATCCCATACCATGAATGAGTCCAAATAAAAATACCAGGATTACTCTCCATGGTTTTAATTCACTTAGAATTAGATTTTCGAGTGCAACAAATACAATGGATAAAGCAATGATCGGTTCTATCACCGGGCCCGGGGCAACGATGATACCTTTCATGCTTAATGCAAGTGAAACAGTATGTGCCACGGTAAATGCAGATGCCTGGTAAACGATTGATTTTAGTTTTGTATTTATCAAACAGATACCAATAATAAAGAGCACATGATCAAAACCTTCGGGAATGATATGATTGAAGCCAAGTTTAAAATAATACCAGGATACTTCATTCACAGGTGCGTTCTCCAATGCATAATTGATCGTGTGCCCAAAACCGGTAGTGGTCAGCAATAAAAGAAAAATGGAAATGGCGAATCGCCGATTTATATTTTTCATTATCTTTTTGCAAGGGTTTGTAAACAATTATTTTTAATGTCGTCGGAAATTACAGGATTGTTTAACAATCCAGCCTGGATCAATTGCTCTCCTTTATTTGTATCGCCATTTTTCATGTATATCAATCCTGCAATACAAACCAGCGATGGGTTATTGCTTTGCGTGATGAAAGCCGGTGCTATATAAGTGAGCGCTTTTGCATAATCTTTTTTATTGTAATATACCCAGGCCATTGTTTCATTTACATCAATATTTTTCGGACGACGATTGTATTCCGCCAATGCATGTTCCAAAGATTTATCAATATTGCCTGTATGTAAATAAACATACGCCATTTCACGATCGGCATAGTGTCCAATACTTGCATCATCATTTTCCTTCTTTGAATTATTGGTCATTTCATCTATAAGTACCGCATACAAAGAATCAGAAGCTGCTGTATTGCCATTAAGTTTATAAGATGCTGCAAGATTTTCTTTTATTCCATAATCATTAATAGCAGCATTGGCTTGTTTAAAATAAAAAACAGCACTGTCATATTTTTTTTCTGCAGAAGCCAGTCTTGCCAGTCCTGCCAATGCATACGCATAACCGGGCCTTACTGCCAATGACAGTTGGTATTCGAACAAGGCATTTTTAAGATCACCTGTTCCTTCAAACAATTTCCCTAATTGTGCCCGGCACCATTCGGTTGATTCTTGACCATCTGCACCAGCTGTAATGGCCATTTTCATTGCGTCTATCGCTCCCGGGTAGTCACCATGAATTTCTCTTAAATATGCAATACGGGAATAAGACCTTAGATCAGGCCTGAGTGAAACCATTTTATCAGCCGCATCCACTGCTGCAGAATAATTTCCCATCTCCACATTTCCATCTATTAATAAACCATACACAAAAGCATTGTCGGGATTTATTTTTTGAGCAGATCCTGCTGTTGCCAATCCATCAGCGAAATGATGTTGTGATAAATAAAGTAATGATTTAAGCATGAGCGCTTCAAAATTGGAAGCATCTGATGCTAAAACTTTATTTACAGTGGCCATCGCAGCTTTGTCATAATAAGCCGTATTGCCACTTACCCTTGATTCTGATATATAAGCATTGGCCAAAGCGATCCTTGATTTTGTGTCTGCAGGATTTTTTTTCAGCTTGGCCAAAAGGTTGTCAATATTTTTTTTTGCAAACAACCATTCTGTGTTGTTCGCATCTCCTGATTTCCGTGGAAGCAATGTATATTCCATGTTGGCAATAGCGGACGTTTTTTTATTGTATCTCAATACAACAAAACCAACTGAAGCAAGAAAAATCGTGATAAGCGTTAAGTATAAATAATTTTTTTTCATTTTAGTTGTTTTAACTCATTAAGGGCAATGAATAAGTTTCAAAGGTTTCAAAGGTTTCAAAGGTTTCAGAGGTTGTGTATATGTCATTGAGTGAATAGGTGAATGGGTGAATAAAAGCACTGCTTATATTTTGGTATTCACCCATTCACTTGTTGACCTATTCACTTATTTACCCCTTTACAACACGAAGGGTTTGTTTTACTTCGCCGTTTTTAGAAACCTGTATAAAATAAATACCCTTGCCTAGATTCCTTGCATTGAAGGATTGTGTATAGGTTCCGGCATTTTGTTTTTTATTCACCAATGCAGTTACGAATTTTCCCTGCTCATCAAAAACAGAAATACTTACTTGTGTAGCTGACTCAACGCGATACTGAATCGTAGTGCTTTCTGTAAATGGATTGGGAGATGTATTCGCAAAAATCTCAGGAGTTGATAAGTTCAGTGTTTTTCCTGCATTTGGATTTACATTTCCATAACTGCCAGCACCTGGTTGAATTGATTTTAGACCAGGACCATTTCCGCAATCACAGTTATGCGTACCCGCCCATGGAGTTTGTTCATAAGGGAACACAGTTTTAAATCCAATATCATTGGCTTCAACACCTGTGCTGTATGTCAATACATTTACAAGTTGCGGTGTAACCGGGCTTGCACTTGTAGCAGGATTATAATCATCATACCACAAACCAATTGCTGCCAGTACAACGCCACCAACTGCCTGTAATTCTATTCTTGTTACATCATCTTCAAGTCTTCTTCCATTGGGAAAACCATCCATGTTTGGAATAAATTGGATATCAGTAGTCGTATTAAAGCGGGAATCAGTAAGGCCCAATACTGCAGCACTTACAAGTCCTTCTGAACTAAAGTCAGGAGAATTTCTTGGCGTTGCAGGAACAGCCATGTTCAACCTAAGCATATCGCCACCATTGGGTAAAAAGTTATTGATAAAAGGTTTTCCAACAGCAAGTGGGTTGCCTGCTTTACCTGTTGCCAATTGATAAGGCGCAAGGTTTGGAACACCAGTATGAAAAATTGGCCAAAGATCTACAGAGCGAGGTGAAGCCGGAGCAGGTAATAACAAGCCACCGAAATTTGCTTCGCTCAATGCTGTATTATTTAATGCAGCATTTCCTTTTAAGCCATATAATCCATCTTGTCCATTGGCAAATCCAAATGCACCCAGGGAATTTTTTTGAATCCTTAAAGGAGAAAATGCAGGAACGGCACCACCAAAGGCTGCATCATCCATGTACAATGCTAATTCAGGATTGTAAAAATAATTTCCAAAGGTACTGATGTTTGCAAGATCCTGGTAAGGGGTAAGCCTGTTCCAAAGATCTTTGTTTCCAACTGGTACAACAGCTTCATTGGTCAAAGGCATGCCCAATCTTGAAACCTGCACCCATGGGCCAGCGTGAGTAACTCCATTGTTATCACGATCATCATCGTTCAATAAAATAAGACGATCATGATCACTACTTGTTCTTGTTGGTTTGATATCATTTAGCACAGTGATCTTTTGCCTGCTTGCAGATGCCCATACACCTATAACATAATTTGGATCAAGAATGCTGGTGCATTGATGAATAGAATGATGATCTTTTTGCAAAGTGGCTACATTAATTTCCATTGCAATGGTAGAAACGTTGGTGCATTTTAATCCATCAACTGTATGCGAAGGGCCCTGGCGTGGCGCATCACCCAAATCAAAAATACCACCGAGGTCAACAAAGAATGGATCATCAACCGGTCCTGCAAAAACTTTTTCACCAGTTCTTGTTGTTTTGATTGCCTGCGTCATCAATGTTTCATAATCGGGAGCATTCAATCCAACAGGAGAACTGATAGAACGTGGGCCAATATTTGGCGGCGGCACAACTCCATTTGTAAGAACAGTAGAAAAATTTCTTCCACCGTTAGTGCTTCTCTCAACACTATAACTTGTTTTAAGATTTTCTTTTCCTAAACGTATATTGAAGAAGGTTGTAGGGTCCTGGTTTTGTCTTTTGAAATTGAAACGATAAATAATATCATCACCGGTAGTGTTGATGTTATTATCAATGTGAATTTCATAACGAACATCTTCACTGAAGTGAAAATAATTTGGTCCGCCCTGTGGCGCCTGGAAGGGAATGTAATTGGCAATGATCACAATTTTGTCTGGATCATTTGGGCTTTTAAAAGCATAAACATCTGTGTTATCCGCCAACGGATCATCTGCGATCATAGGAGCTTCCCTGTGACTGGATGCAAACGCAGGAATGGGAAACATGTTAACCAGCATCAGGCACGAAAGTACTGTTGCATAAATTTTTCTTTTCATACATTTTTAATTTAATAGTAAATAATAGCAGAACTCAGAGGGTAGCTACGAGGTAACATTGACTGAAAAAGGGCAGTTATAATTGATCAGTTTATAAGCAGACTGGCACTTTAGGAGACATATGTTTTAAAAGATTCAATTTATGCAGCGGGAGTTGTTTTAAGGCTTGTAAAGAAACAGTTGATGGTATAGTTACGAGTATTGTATTGTGATGGTTTTAACAGGTAGAAAATAATTACTAATTGTTGTTGGTTATTTGTAAAAACAAATTCAAATGGTTGCATTTCAGTCCCAATCAACCTTCAAATTCTGATTGGCTATCTTTGTGCGAATGACAAACAAATCCATTTCTTTTACTGATCTTAACGTGAGTGCGCCTTTATTAAATGCATTGCAGGATATGGGCTATTCTGTTCCTACTACTATACAATACAAAACTTATTCTATGGCCATGTCAGGTGTAGATATTTGTGGTATTGCACAAACGGGTACAGGGAAAACAATTGCGTATCTGTTGCCTTGTCTTCGTCAGTGGAAATTTTCGAAAGAGACGTCGCCGCAAATTTTAATTGTTGTGCCAACAAGAGAATTGGTGGTTCAGGTAGTGGAAGCTATTAATAAACTAACAACGTATATGACTGTAGTGGCTGTTGGCGTTTATGGAGGCGTAAATATCAACACGCAAAAATTATCAGTCGAACAAAAAACAGATATCATTGTTGCTACACCCGGCCGGTTATTCGACCTGGCAATGAACGGTTCACTTAAATTGAAATCCATAAAAAGATTAGTGATTGATGAAGTAGATGAAATGTTGAACCTTGGCTTTCGTACACAATTGAAAAACATTCTTGATCTGCTTCCTGCAAAAAGACAAAATCTTATGTTTTCTGCAACGATCACTGATGATGTGGAAGATCTGCTGAAATTATATTTTGTTAATCCAATAAAAATAGAAGCTGCGCCTACTGGCACTCCTTTGGAAAATATACAACAGTATGCTTACGAGGTTCCTAATTTTTATACCAAAGTGAACCTGTTGAAATTATTGCTTTCGGAAGATGCCAGTATGACGAAGTTGCTGGTGTTTGTGGTAAGTAAGGCAATGGCAGATTTATTGTTTGAACAACTGCAACCCTTGTACGAAGAAAATGCGGGTGTGATACATTCGAATAAGGAACAGAATCATCGTTTCAATACGGTGAAACAATTTAAAGAAGGCACTTACCGGTTTATCATTGCAACAGATATTGTTGCACGGGGTATTGATATTGCAGAAGTATCACACGTTATTAATTTTGATACACCAGATGTGCCTGAGAATTATATGCATCGAATTGGTAGAACAGGACGTGCAGATAAACCTGGTATTGCCATCACATTCATTACTGAAAAAGAAAAAAATTACATTGATAATATTGAAGTGCTGATGAATTATAAAATTCCAATCCGCAGTTTGCCATCACATCTTGAAATTTCGGAAAGACTTACAGAAGATGAAACACCTAAAGTGTATATGAAAGAACTTTCTGTAAAAATTCCAAAGAAGGAAGAAAGAGGCCCGGCATTTCATGAAAAGTCTGCAAAAAATAAAAAAGTAAATGTTGTAGTGAGCAGGAAAGACAGGATGATGAAAAAGTATGGAAGGCCGTTGACGAGGGGGCAGAAGAAGAAATAAGTTAAGAATTATAAATGTAGAATTATGAATTGATAATTCTACATTCATAATTCATTCTTTAATACTTTATCAATTATATCTGGCCGGCGATATTCTTTTCTGAATGTGGATGCAGGATTAAAAGTTGGCGCTTTGTCGGGGCCATTATCAATGTACCAGCCTAAATAACTTTCAGAACCTGGTGATGTATCGTAATATCCTGCTGGAGTAAATAATACCCACTGTGTTTTATCTGCGTTTAAAAAAAGTGTTAGTAATTCTTTTCCATTTTTCATGCTAAACCATTTGATGGTTCCATCATTGAATGCTGCAGCAATTACTTTACTGTTGCCGGAAATATTTATTGCTTGTATATTTATTGTTAACGGTATTTTCCACAGTTGATCGCCATCTTTAGTAAAAAGATACAAGGCCCTGTTTGTACCGATGCATACTGTTTTTCCATCGTTACTTACATCTGCACATTTGCTTACTTCATAACTGCCAAAATAGTAAAGTAATTTGTTGCCATTTATAACTGGTTTATCAATGTTGCCCCAGTTATTTGTTACTGTAGTACCAGCTTTATCTTTTGATGGTTGTTGTAACAATGTTTTCTCTGGGGAGATATACGATAGGTCCCGATCTGAAATATTAAATTTGATGGCACTTACATTACCGGTAATTTCTATTGCAATCTCGTTTCCTGTATCATTGATTCTAAAATCCGATTCTTTTATATCACTCAATTTTTCAGTACAGTTGCGCCACACAATTGTTCCGGTATCATTCATTACAGCAACTTCTGGATGATCTGTTACAACAGCGATCCGGTTTTTGGGAAGTGCTATCATTCCGTTAATTGAACCGGAAAATAAAGCGTTATCCTTGTAAAAAGTTTTGCCATAGTTTTGCCATGTTCTTACTTCATAATAACCATCGCCTCTTCTAACCCCGTGAAAATCGCCGCCTCCTGATAAAATATCGCCTGTTTTCGAAAAACAAAATTGTAATATTTTCCCATTGAATCTTTCAATATCATCAATAGGCGTATTATACAAAAGATTAAGTGAACCTGCATCACGAACTTCTGCAGCAATATTTTGATTGTATGCTACAGCCAATAAATTTCCCTTTTCATTGTATGCAATTGATATGGGGCCTTTATCTTCATTACAATCAGTGCTATTTATAAGATTAAATGTTTTATCATAAAGACGCAACATACCATCGTAACTCAGGGATGCAAATTCTTTCGTTGCAGGATTAAAACGCATGCAATGAACAGTTCCATTATAACCTGATAAATTCTTTTTTAGCGTCCATGTTTCGGTATTATAAATATTTATTCCCTTCTCTCCCCAAAAACCAACAGCCAGGTATTTTCCATCCAATGAAAAGGAAAGATCGTTTATAGCTGCCGTTAGTTCGTTGATTGTGTAAGTTATTTCAGCAGTTTGTGCATTTAAAATATATACAGAATAGGAGCCTTTTGTTTCATAATCTGTTTCACCTCCCAATGCAATCATTTTTCCATCAGGGCTAATACTACATGCATACAATTTTCCTGTCTCATTGGTAACAGGTATCCTGAAAGTTTTTAGTAGATCTCCATTTTCTGTATCCCATAAACGTGCAGTTTTGTCATCACTGCAGGTGAGTAAATATTTTCCTGCTGCATCTGAAGCAATTCTTCTTGAAACGAGTGTATGCATGCCCGTTTCAATATTTAATACAGGCGTTGTTTGAGCATTTGAATATGCGCTAACTAATAATATTAATACAAGAAAGCTGGTCGTCTTTTTCATCTTAACTTAATGAATATGGAAATGAGTTTGTAATTGTACAGTTGGTTTTATAGCCTATAAATTTGGTTTGGTAATTTACTATATGAATGTTGTTTGCATGAAAAACAATTTCATCCATATAGAAAAAGCTTTGTTAATTCTTTAAATCAAAATACAGAAAAGAGTCCAGGGCTTTGAAATATTATTTAAGATAGAACTAATTCCTTTCTATATTTCATCCGTAATTTTTATTTATAGTTCAATAAAAAATAAATTTGCGCAATCAAATCATTGCGCATATATTTGCAATGATTTGATTGCGCATAATATAAATTCAGCAATATGAGAAGAGATGTTTTCCAGGCGATCGCCGACCCAACAAGAAGAGCAATACTTGCGTTGATTGCTTCACAGGCAATGACACCCAATGCACTGGCTGAGCATTTTGACAGCAGCAGACAGGCTGTATCAAACCATATTAAAATATTAACGGAATGCCAGCTTGTAAAACAAGAACAATCCGGCAGGGAAATTTATTATCACTTTAACCCAAAAAAAATGAAAGAAGTTGCTGACTGGATAGAGCCTTTCCGCAAAATGTGGGATGACAGGTTTGATAAACTTGACAAAGTATTATACAATTTGAAAAATAAAAAATAATGAGTAATCAAACGCAGCTCATTGCTGAGGCAGGCAAACAGGAGCTTTTTATTATACGGGAACTGGAGGCACCGAGAGAATTGGTATTTAGAGTATTTAATGAATCCGAATTATTGCTGCAGTGGTTAGGGCCAGCCAATATGGAAATGGAAATAGATAAGCTGGATAGCAGAACGGGTGGTTCATATCGTTTTCTCCATTGTGATCCAAATGGAAATAAGTATTGCTTTAATGGCGTAATACATGAAGTCTTAGCACCGGAAAGAATAATCAGAACTTTTGAATTTGAAGGCCTGCCAGAACGTGGACATGTATCACTAGAGTTCCTCACTTTAGAGCCACTTTCAAATGAACGAACAAAACTTACTATTCAATGCATTTTTAAATCAGTAGCAGATCGTGATGGTATGATCATGAGTGGTATGGAAAGAGGAATGAATGAAGGATTGATAAGAATGGATGCATTATTGGCAAAAGGTTTTTAATAAATAAAAATATTTATCTAACAAAAAAAATAAAAATGATGCCTAAACAATTTTGGTTGAACCTCCCGGTAAAAAACATTGAAAAATCAAAAGCATTTTTTACCAGTCTTGGATTTAAATTTAATACACAACATGGCAACGGACCAAACTCAGTTTGTTTAATGATTGGTGAAAAGGATGTTGTGGTTATGCTGTTTGATGAACCGACTTTTAAACAATGTCTTGGTGATACTGCCTGGGAAATAAGTAAATCTTCAGAAGTGTTGCTTTCGATAGATGCAGAAAGTAAAGGAGAAGTGGATGAAATGGTACAAAAAGCAATTGCTGCAGGTGGTAGCAGTAATCATGTGCCTTCTGAAATGAAAGGGTGGATGTATGGTTGTGTTTTTTCTGATATTGATGGACACAAATGGAACGTGTTGTATATGGATATGAAGAAAATGCAAAATGGATAAACTTACTTCATCTGTTTTGAAAGAGCGTATTCAACATTTCGTAGCAACAAACAGCTATCTCGTCGCAGGAATTAGCCAATGAGCGTAAATAACAACCTACAATAGTTATTTTAGCATGATGAAAAAAAGCTGGTATCAAAAAAAGTGGATTACAGTATTGATTCATTGCCTTGCCTGGATACTTTTATTTTCTCTTCCATATTTATTAAAACCACCTAACAATCCTGATCAGCCAAAACACCCTGAACAAGTAAATACAACGGTGAGTTTTTTAATTGCACGAGTCACTGATCTTTTACTAATCTCTTTCTTTTATTTTAATGCGATTGTATTATTGCCATGTTTCTTTTATAAAAGAAAATTTATTTTTTACCTGGTTGCATTGATGTTTTGCTTTGCAGTTTTTGCTGGCATCACCTGGATATTGACCCGGAATTTTACATACACAGATATTTATTTTACATTTCAGCGACATCTTTTCTTTTGTACGTTTGTTTTTCTCTTTATTCTGGCCTGTAGTATTGCTTACAAAACCATCAGGGATAAAATTATTTCTGATAACCTTGCGAAGGATAGAGAAAATGAAAATCTTAAAACAGAATTATCATTATTGCGCATGCAGGTAAGTCCTCACTTTATGTTCAATGTTTTGAATAATATGGTGGCACTTGCAAGAAAACAATCGGAATTACTTGAACCTTCGCTGATAAAACTTTCTTCGCTGATGCGATATATGTTGTATGAAACAGGAGAGG
Source organism: Ferruginibacter sp. (assembly GCA_039934735.1). Classification (GTDB taxonomy): domain Bacteria; phylum Bacteroidota; class Bacteroidia; order Chitinophagales; family Chitinophagaceae; genus Ferruginibacter. The sequence goes on from JBDTLP010000035.1 coordinate 42,658, forward strand.
AGAAAGTGTCACTTGAAAAAGAAACAGATTATTTACAAAGCTATATTGATCTTCAACAACAAAGGTTTGGAAAAAAAGTAATCGTACATGTTACAGCACCTGTGTCAGACAGGCAATATGATATTGAACCCATGTTGCTGATACCTTTTGTTGAGAACGCATTTAAGCATGGTACAGGCATTGTTAAAGATGCGCAGATCAATATCAGCTTAAAGGCAGAAAATAATATTTTGAGGTTTAATGTTAGTAATAAATATGATCCAACTTCAGAAGAAATTAAAGACAAAGCCAGTGGCATTGGATTAACCAATGTACAGCGCAGGCTTGAATTGCTTTATAAGGACAAACACAGTTTACTCATTAGCAAAAATGCCGATACCTTTACCATCTCACTTCAAATTCATTTAAACTAATGATAAGATGCATTGCAATAGATGATGAGCCTTTAGCTTTGGAATTGTTGCAGGATAATATTAGTAAAGTTCCTTTTCTTCAACTGGTAGCGGCCTGTGATAATGCCATTGATGCTATGAAAATAATGGAACAGCAAAGCATTGATCTTATTTTTCTTGATATACAAATGCCTGGTCTTACTGGTTTACAATTCATAAAAAGTATGACGGTAAAACCAATGATCATTCTTATTACAGCATATGAAAAATATGCATTGGAAGGTTTTGAGCTTGCTGTAACTGATTATCTTGTTAAGCCAGTGTCGCTTGAACGTTTTATTAAAGCATGCAATAAAGCAAAGGAATTATTTGATCTTAGATCAACGAATAAAGAAAATGCAGGCAGCACCAGTCCAGGTTATATTTTCGTGAATGTAGAATACAGCCAGGTGAAAATTACGATTGCAGATATTGTATATATTGAGGGCCTGAAAGATTATATAAAAATTCACTTACAAAGTACACAGCGCCCTGTTATTACACGTATGGCCGTTAAAACGATTGAGGAGCAACTTCCATCCACAAGTTTTGTCCGCATTCATAAATCTTATATTGTTTCGATACCATACATAACGTCGGTTCGTAAAACAAGCGTATTTATTGACAAGATTGAATTACCTGTAAGCGATAACTACCGTGATGCTATAGCCGCAATTACAGGAAAATAAATAATAAAAATCTATTGGTTCCTTTCACAACTCAATCCAGGGATAAAATATTTTAGAATAATAGCCCGACCCGAAGGGCTTAAACCATTCATAACCCCGGATAAAATCCGGGGTTATGAATGCCTTAAACGCAACCCTGAAAGGGTTGAACAATCAACCACTAAGTGGTTGTAGTAACAACTTCAATTATTACAGCGGCATATTATTAAACTAAAACATTATTGCACGATAATTATCCCTCACGGTCATTGATACATCTCGAATAGTGGAAATTTTATTCCGCCCTTTTCGTCATAATGCTCGTTTCGTCGCAACATTTGCCCTTATTATCTCTTTTGCTGTATATGGAGAACTGCATAGTGTTAGCTTTGCGCTTGTAAAAAATTAAAATATGAGAAAAATATTGATAGTAATCGTAGCGGTAATGATAACCGGGACTTTATTTGCTCAAATGCCACAGGGCGGCCCGGGAAAAATGGGTGCTTCAAGTGCAGGACATATTTATGGAAAAATAACAGATGCAAATGGTAAGCCTGTGGGTGAGGCGACTGTTTTATTGATGCAGAATAAATTTGATTCTACTTCTAAAAAAAGCAAGCAACTATTATTTAAAAATTTTATAACTGCAGGCAACGGAGATTTTACTTTTGAAGATTTGCCTGTCGGCTCAAAGTATGTTTTGAAAATAAGCAACACTGGATATAAGGCTTTAGATATTCCCGTTTCATTTTTTGGAAAGAAAGATCCCAATAGTAATCCGGGAATTCCCTCCTTTGAAAAGGATCTTGGCAATATAAAATTAGATGCTGATGTAAAAGATCTCCAGGCTGTAACAGTAACATCTAATACTTCTTCCTTGAGATTAAGTGGAGATAAAAAAATATTCAACGTAGAAAAAAATATCATGAGTGTTGGTGGCACGGGTGTGGATGTGATGCGTAATGTACCTTCGGTAAATGTGGATATTGATGGGAATATCACCATGCGTAACGCCGCTCCTCAATTGCTGGTGGATGGCCGTCCCACGACACTTACATTAGATCAAATTCCTGCGGATGCTATTGAAAGTGTAGAAGTGATCTCAAATCCATCTGCAAAATATGATGCTTCTGGTGGTGGTGCAGGAATATTAAATATCGTTCTTAAAAAAAATAAAAAAACCGGCTACAATGGTAACGTAAGAGCGGGTATTGATAAACGTGGTGCATTGAACGGTGGATTTGATTTTAATGTACGTCAGAACAAAATTAATTTCAGTGCTTCTTTTAATGGCAACCAAAATAAAGCCCGTACTACAGGAACAACAGATCGTACAAGTCTTGGCACCGATCCACAAACCGTGATTTCACAAAATAATTATAACAAGACTACCGGCGGATTTCTTTTTGCTAAAGCTGGCGTAGATTATTTTGCTACCAACA
>JBDTLP010000036.1:0-43613 GCA_039934735.1 Ferruginibacter sp.
ACAGCCGTTTAATAAATTATTCTTAATCAGTTTCATACCTAATGTGTCATTAGCAGCTTGCCTGCCCCGCAGTATTGCGGTGGTCGAAGCCGGGTTAACAACAAAATAGCTTTCAACAAATTTTTTTTGCCTGTTTTGTTTGCAAATTAAATAATTGATGGATAGATTTGACGCTTATGTAGGTCTTCTTTTATCGCTGCTTAATTTGCAGTGATTTATAAAACTTTGGCGAGCCTGGTAAATACTACAATTTAAAAGTATCTGCCGGGCTCGCCAAAGTTTTAGTAAAAAGTTGAAGTAAGAAAATTTTATTGAATTATTTTCTCAATAATGTCATTGTTTCCGCCTGCCCAGTGTTATTCATATCAAACACCAAACTATCTTGTGTAAGTTTTGTAATCTTCACCATGATCTCAAGCTTTTTTGATGCTGTTGTGTACAACATATCATTTTCAATTTTATAGGTTCCTTCCTCTTTGGTGCCGGCATAATCAAAACTATATTTACCCTTATCATCAAAACTGAATGCAGTACTTTGAATGTTATGGTTTGACGGTTTGCCATCTATTAACCATTCTGCACCGGACCAGTTGCCAATGATCATTTTTTTATTCTTATCTGTTTCTGCGTTGTTGCAGGAAATAAGTAAAAGAAAAAAAGGAAGGATCTTACATAAAAGTTTTGTGTATTTCATAATGATTTATTTACTTGTTTGATTGTTATAAACGATACTCATTATTTTATTTGCCACAGCGGGCCGGAAGTGGCTCCACTCGTAATAATTACCAATTGAATTTGTAAATTCATTGATCCCTGAAAAATCATACACATTTTCTTTACCAAAGATGTTATTAAGCAGGGCAAGTTGCTCGGGCTCCATTTTTATTTGGTCGTAAACAGGTGAAATGATTATTTTATAATTGGTATGTTGCCTGGCAAATATTTCTTTTACCTGTTTTAATTCTTTTATTTCCTGGTCGGTTATTTTACATACAGGCAACAGGTTTGTCCTTTCAAAAACACCGGTCTTAACCAGGGGAGTATAATATTTTAAGGAATCTTCCAGTATCTCTTTCTCATGACCATAAAAAAGATCACAATTAATTTTATTTGATTCGATTGGATACTTTGAGTTAATGATCAGCGTACCCATATAATCCCGGTGCTGATGAAAAAGAGAGTAATCACAAAAAGCCATCAGGAATTTTGAGTCAAATGATGCTTTTAAAAATCTGGTGTAAAAAAAATAACTTGATTCTTTTGATAAGGCGGGCGGGCTTATGAATAAATGTCCCGGGTTATTATTTTCCAGTTTCACTAAAGAAAACCTGTCGATGACCACCAATGCATCCTTAATACTATCGCCCATTTCGTCTATATAGCGAACCTTGGTTGAAAGACCGTAAATACCATCGGCACTGGCATCAAAATGAAAGGGCTTTGCATTCGCATCAAGATAATTTTTCCAGTTTTCACATTTGAATGCATGTGACCTTGAACTTCCGAAAATAAAAGAATTGAATTTTTGTGTGGCCCTGTACTTCTGATAGGTTTTTGTGCAAATAAATTCCCTGTTCAATCCTACAAAATTATTTTTATAATAATCATCATAGTCATAAAAAACTTTGAACATATCACTGCCAATGATCAATATCGAAGCAATCGTAAACGGAATTAAAAATATAAGTACACGGGAAATAAATTTTTTCATGTCGGCTCTGCTAACAGCTGGCCCACCAGGACCATGCTTGTCTAAAGAAACGATTTTTTATCTTACCGGCAAAGATTCCTTATGTTCACGGTTTTCATTTTGCCCGTTTTCATATCCAGGCATTTTACCAGCTACAATAAATAATCTCCTAATCCATTTGTATAATTTTCTTTAATCTTTTGCAATGCATTGCTTTTTATTGGCTTCAAGTTCAAAAATCCCTTGCCTTACTTCATCACTATTTGACAATTCAGAAAACGAAGAAATACCAATGCATACCTGTTCATTTAAATAAAGATGTGACCGATTTTTTCGAACGTATAAAAATGATCCTGTAAATTATCATCAATGAAATTTTTCTCTGTGAGTATGATCCCGGAACCAGCATCACTTAAAGCTTCATTTATCATTTTAATACCGGGCATTTGAACGATAGCAGCTTCTGGCATTTTTGGGAAATAATTATTTAACCAAAAGCCTTTCATTTGTTCAGAGGTAGGCGTAAAGAATACAATTTTTCCTTTTTCATTTAATAGCTGCTGTATTTTTTTTAACGATTGTTTTAAATCCTTCCAGTGATGGATATTAAAGTGTAGCAATCGCTCCTTCAGGCATGGCTATCTTTTAAAGGAATTTTTTCTGCAGAACCCAATAACCATTCAAGGCCGATGATATAGCTGTCCGTTCCCTAACCAATCTCGAGCTGCGATTTTCCTGCTAATGGATTTAAATGTGTAAGTGTCTGCTAATTAAAAATGGATCTGCTGTTCTTGTTGAGTTATACCAATCTTATCATATAATATTTCCTGGATAAAATGATAATACTTTTCAAAGATGAAAATACTTATTCTTTAACCACTAAGAAATGTGTCAACTATTCAACTTTTTTAACCCTCTTCTTGGGCATATTAAATTTAAAACTTACAATAGAAGGGATCGTATCTCCCAATAGGAAACCCCATGGTTTTAATGGTTCGATCCTGTCGCACATTACTTTTACAATAGCAGTAAGTGGTATCGAAAGGAACATACCTGGTATTCCCCACAAAGCACCACCTATCAATACAACGATAATCGAAACAAGTGCATTGATCTTTACTTTTGAAGCGACGATCTTTGGAACAAGAAAATTATTATCAACGAACTGAACGATGATATAAGCAATGAAAACATAGATTGCATATTCTGGTGATTTCGTAGCTATCGCAATGATCATTGGTAATGCAATTGCAACCACACCACCGATGTAAGGAATCAGGTTGAGCAAAGCACCTATTATTCCGAGTAATATTGCATATTGAATTCCCAGCATGAGCAATCCCGCTACATTGAGTACCGCTACTATGATCATTTCAAATAATAAACCAATCAAATAATTTTGAATAAGGGCCTTTGTTTCAATCAGCACTTCTGCTACCATGGTATGATTGTTCTTCGGAAAAAGCCTGCTGATAAATTCAACCAGTAATGGTTTGTAAAATAAGATCATGAAAGTATAAACAGGCAATAAAAAAACCATCACCAATACGCCTCCAATGGTAGTAATTGTTTGCCCAATAATAACACTGCCGTCTTTCATTCCGGAACTCTTCGTGTCATTGATCCAGTTTTTTATTCTTGAAGTACTGATATTAAAATTATCGGAAGCCCAGCCAACAGCCTGTTGGTAAACCAGGTTGAATTTTTCTTTTAGTTGCGGAAGATTATCACCAAACTTGATCATCTGCGAGGTAATAAAATATATAATGGCAGTTACAATAATGAATGCCAGTAATAATGAAATAAGAATAGCAACTACCCTGTTAAACCTGTGCCTGCACAAAAAATTTACAAACGGATTTAATAATACAGCAATGAGTGTTGCATAGATAATTGGCAAAATAATATCCTGGCCAATATACATTACAAAGAAAAAAGCAACGAGGCCCAATAATATCTGTGAGATTTTTAAATAAAAAGGCAGTTGAGTTGTATTCATAAATTTCTTATTGACTGGAAAATATTTGAAAAGGTAAACTATATTAATATCATGCCCGGATTTCAATCAGCAATAATAATAAACCTTCGATAAAAACAAAAGAAAAATTGTGGAAATTAATTCCCTTCATTCCCGGCTGACAGTTGCTAATATTATGGCATAATATTTTAAGATAAAATGAAATGAAAAAGCAACCCGCAACCAAGATCGCCAAAAAAAAAGAAGAAACAAGGGCTTCATTAAAAAACGAGACCCATAAAATAAACGCCGTGAAAAAAGGTTATAATGAACATAATCCCACGCAGCCGCAAGGTGCTTTTATACCTGATGCAATTAATAAAAAAGATTGATCATACTCTTGGCTTCCATGGAACTTCAGGCACATTTAGTAAGTGGCCGATATATCTTGCCAATACAAAAAGATAATCACTCAGGCGGTTAAGGTATTTTATAACGATGGGATCAATAAAAAGTTTTTCTTCCTGCATTTGTACACATATACGCTCTGCACGCCTGCACACACAACGAACAACATGAGTTGTAGAAATAGCAGGATGGCCACCCGAAAGAATAAAAGATTTCATTGCAGGAAGTATTTCATTCATTTGATCGATCTCATTTTCCAATGCAGTAATATCTGTTTCTTTCAGATCTGGAATTTTCATCAGCGTTTCTTTATCAGGATCGCATGCAAGTGAGGAACCGATGGTAAACAGCCTGTCCTGGATTTCTTTTAATACCGAACGGGAATGTTCATCTGTGATCATATCATTTACCACACCGATATACGAATTTAATTCATCAACAGTACCATAACTTTCAATGCGTATATGGCTCTTAAGAACCTTTGTTCCACCAATGAGACTTGTCTTACCAAGATCACCTGTTTTTGTATAAATTTTAAAGGCCATAAGGGATATATGATGTAAGATGTTTGATGTATGATGTATGCTACCTGATTCCCGGGTTAAGCAATTTGCATTGATGTAATAGGCTCAGCATTTATTTTATCTGATTCTATTAAACCGTCTTTTAGTCTTATGATGCGATGGGAGTATTTTGAAATATCATCTTCATGTGTTACCAGTATAACGGTATTACCATCAGCATGAATTTTTCCAAGTATATCCATGATCTCGTAAGAAGTTTTTGAATCAAGATTACCTGTTGGTTCATCAGCAAGAATAATAGCAGGATTATTTATCAGTGCCCTTGCAATCGCAACCCGTTGACATTGCCCACCACTTAATTCATTTGGTTTGTGATTCATCCTGTCATCAAGTTTCACTTTCTCCAATACAGCTTCGGCCCTTTCTTTTCTTTCTTTTTTTGAAGTGCCGTTGTATATAAGTGGCAATGCAACATTTTCTAAGGCTGTTAGTCTTGGCAATAAATTAAACTGCTGGAAAACAAAACCGATCTCTTTGTTTCTTACTGTTGCAAGATCATCGTCGTGCATGCGGCTCACATCACTTCCATTTAAAATATATTTTCCCCCTGTTGGTGAATCAAGACAACCCAAAATATTCATCAGTGTTGATTTCCCTGATCCGCTTGGCCCCATCAGGGATACATATTCGTTCTTAAAAATGTCCATCGTAATACCTTTCAATACAGGCAATTCCTGTTTACCGAGATAATAGCTTTTACGAATTTCTTCTAAATGAAGTATTGACTGCATGTTATGATTTTAATGATCTGCTTATTTCTTTATCACTTTTGGAACCTTAAAAAACTGTTTATCCTCCACGGGTGAATTCAACAACGCTTCCTGCCTGCTGATATTTTGCGAAACAGCATCTTCCCTCAATATATTTATATTGCCAGTGATATGCAAAAGTGGTTCTACATGGCTTGTATCCAGTTCATTTAATTTATCAATGAAGCGGATCATTTTGCCCAGGTCACTTTTTATTTCCTGTTTTTCGGTATCGTTGAAATGAAGGCGGGAAAGCATGGCCAGTTTATCCACCAAAGCGTCGTTTATTTCCATCAGACAAAAATAAAGCTTATTCAATTTGGAAATGAATCAATTTGGAAATTTGGAAATGGGGCTGGATTAATGGTCAAAAACCCGGTATTGATTTTAAGACACTTGCATTTTTAAATTTCCAAATCAACTCATTTCCAAATTTCCAAATTAGTTGATCTTCAAATCTTCTTTATCTTCGCCGTCCTTATATAATGAAATGAATACCGATAAAAATACCAACAAAGGCAAAATTGTAATGAGCGGCATCAGGCCGACAGGATTTCTGCACCTGGGAAGTTATTTTGGCGCCATACGCAATTATGTAAAAATGCAGGATGAATTTGAATGCTATTTTATGGTAGCCGACCTGCATTCGCTGACTACACATCCAGACACAAAAGAACTAAAATCGAATGTACACAGGGTACTTGCTGAAAATATTGCCTGTGGCCTCGATCCTGAAAAGGCTACGATTTATTGCCAGAGCCATATTCATGAAACAGGTGAACTGTACCTTTATTTAAATATGCTGGCTTATAAAGGAGAATTGGAAAAGACTGTCACGTTTAAAGAAAAAGTAAGATTAAATCCTGAAAATGTAAATGCGGGCCTGTTAACTTATCCTGTTTTACAAACCGCAGATATTCTTTTACATCGTGCAAGCTATGTACCTGTGGGTAAGGACCAGGAACAACATCTTGAAATGGCAAGAACATTTGCAAACCGCTTTAATCACCGGTATGGAAATGTTTTTCCTGAACCATTGGCATTTAATTACAACCAGGCGTTGGTAAAAGTTCCAGCACTTGATGGTACCGGCAAAATGAGCAAGAGTGAAAACCAACTGGCCACATTGTACTTATCTGATGATGATGATACCATTATAAAAAAAGTAAAAAAGGCAAAAACAGATTCAGGTACGCAGGAAGCGGGATCGGGTAAATCTGAATTCATTCAAAACCTTTTTTCATTGATGAAGCTTGTGAGTGAAGAGGACGTGATACAAAAATTTGAAGATGATTTTACCAACGGCGGCATTCGTTATGGTGATATGAAGGAACAGCTTGGAAAAGATATGGTCGCTTTTATAGCTCCGATCAGGCAAAAGGCAAACGATATTCTTGAGAATGAAAAATACCTGCAGGACGTGATGGAAAAAGGAGCTGAAAAAGCAAGAAAAAGTGCTGCTGCAACCATGAAACTGGCGAGAGAAGCAATGGGGTTGAATTATTTTTAACCTGGTATGCAGGCTTTTAATTTTTAGTATGGCAGTATTATAAAGTTTGCATACATTCAACATCTAAAAAAAATCAACATTTATAACATTAAATAACTCCGTGGGAGTTTGGGGAAATATGGCAAAAATCAAGAAACCAAAGCATATAGCGATTGCAGGAAACATAGGAGCTGGTAAGACTACACTGACTGAAATGCTCAGTAAACATTATAAATGGATTCCCCAGTTTGAAGACGTAGATCACAATCCTTATCTGAATGATTTTTACGAAGACATGCCCCGCTGGAGTTTTAACCTGCAGATATTTTTTTTAAACAGCAGGCTCAACCAACTCCTGGAAATTCAGCGTGGTACCGAGACCGTTATACAGGATCGTACCATTTATGAAGATGCAAATATTTTTGCACCCAATCTGCATGATATGGGATTGATGGGAAAAAGAGATTTCGATAATTATTATAAATTTTTCGAAACGCTTAAATCAATGGTGAAGCCGCCTGACTTATTGATCTATCTTAAGGCTTCCGTACCAACCTTAGTAGGGCAGATACAAAAAAGAGGCAGAGAGTATGAAGAAAACATCAGGCTCGACTATCTTAAAAAATTAAATGAATTATATAATAGCTGGATAGATTCTTATAAAGAAGGCCCATTACTTATTATTGATGCAGATACAAATAAGTTTGCAGAGAATGAAGAAGATCTTGGTAAGGTGATATCGGGCGTTGATTCTACTTTGTTTGGATTATTTTAAATGTAAAATATTGAATGTAAAATGTAAAAGTGGATGCAGGATAAATGAAAAAAATTACGATCTAATAGGAGCTTAACTTTTACATTTTAAATTTTGCATTCTACATTTTAAATTTATCCTATTAATCTATCAACTGGTTTTTCATTGCAAAAAACACCAGTCCTACAGAATTCTTCACGCCAAATCTTTCCATCAGCCTGTCTTTAATAGCTTCCACAGTTCTTGCACTGATATCCATCTTCCCGGAAATTTCAGCAGCAGTAAATTCCATGCATACAAGCGTAAGAACTTCTTTTTCACGATCGCTTAATACCACTTCAGAGCTGAGATTGGGATTGAATTTTTGTTTTGAATAATTTTTTTTGATCAGCACTTTATTTACAAAAGGGTTCAAATAAAAACCGGTACGCATTACATCAATGATGGCTCTTTTTATTTCTGCAGGATCTGTACTCTTTAATAAATAACCGGCTGCTCCGCAATCCATCAGGTGCCCAACAAATCTTTCATCTTCATACATAGTAAGGATGATCACTCTTATTTGCGGCCATTTCTTCGTGATTATTTTTGTAGCGTCGATACCATCTTTAATTGGCATTTTTAAATCGCACAATATAACATCGGGCATGGATTCGGGTATTTTTTCAACCAGGTCATCGCCATTCTCCGCCTCCATCACAAATTTAATATTTGAATAAGGACGCATGGACAAAATAACCCCTTTCCTGAAAATCTTATGATCGTCAGCGATTGCTACTTTTATTTGATTTAACACCATATTGAATACGTAAAAAATAATAACATCTTTCAAATTACGCTACAAACCGGGAAAGATGATAGGTCAAAGGTAAACTCAACGACTGTAAGTTATTAAATAATATTTTCTTTGGGAACTTCCAAAGTGATTTTATAATAGGTCTGGCTGGGATCTATTTCAAAAAATATGCGGCCGTTCAACACTTTCATCCTGCTTGCAATGTTTTTCAATCCCAGTCCCTGCGCACTATGATTGAGTTTATCAAATTCTGCCTGTACAATTCCTTTACCATCGTGGTGCAGCCTGATGTATAAATTATTGCCACTGGTATTTTGTGTAAGGTGTATAAACCCTGAATTACTATGCTTGATAATATTATTTACCAATTCCTGTATGATACGAAACACGAGCATTTCCTGTTCTACTTTCAATCTTTCCCTGTAATCATGAAACCTTGCACTGGCATTCAAACTACCACTGCCACTGATCTTTTGAAACAGGTCGGTTGTGGCACTTTCCAATCCAAAGTTTTTAAGGGTAGGCGGCATCAGGCTATGGCTGATGTTCCTTATCAATAAGATTGCATCATCAATGATCTGTTTGGCACTGTAGATACTTTGTAACTGCTGGGCCTTTTCCTGGTTAACCAGGTTCTCATTTAAATATAACCTGGCAGTTGCTAATAATGGCCCTGCGTCATCATGCAGATCAGCGGCTATACGTTGGCGTTCTTCTTCCTGGAAACGAATGGATGCGTTGAGTAGGATTTGTTGTTTTTCTGTTTCCAGCTTCTTCATCTGAAGCTGGTAACGGATTACTTTACGTTGGTGGAATATTACAAATACGATGATGCCGATTGCAAGCGTGAGCATGCCCATTGTGCCAATGAACATGAGTTTAGTAACACCAGAAGAATTTACCTGTAGTAAGTACATTAAATCTAATTTAGGGGTGGTTTATAGGTAAAATTTTCCAGGATAAAATCGTTGGGGATACTAATATTATTTTTTTGTAGGATACTATCTTCATTTTTCAATAAAGAAAGACCAAGAATTATATTTTTTATTATTGTTACAAAGCTGTAAATAATAATTAATTCATTCTTGTCATCTGGAGTAGAATTAATAACTAGGAGTATATAAAAAAAATTTCCAGTAAAATAAACAAATAATCCAACACATATCCAAAAACTTATAGAACTGTAAACGGGTTCTTGATAGCTTAGTTTCATTTTCTCAAATAGAAAATAAATTATAAAAACTATAAAAATAAAGAACTCTACAATTGTTGGAATATTTCCAAATGAAGCATCGCCATATAAATAGAAATCATAAATATTAAAGAGTACAAAGGGTATTATTAAATATTTCAGAATTTTTTTTGCAAGCGATCCAATAATAATAAAATTCAACAAATAAGAAATTGCGATATATTCTATAACCAAATGGATTCTTAATAGAAATATGTAAGTCGAATAGGATTTATAAACGTAAACTGAAAGTACACAAAGACCACTAAATATCGCCTGGAGAATTGCATATGCAAAAAAAACCTTTAATGCTTTAGTTTTAAGTTTCTTAAAAAAGATAAAACTAAAGATTAAAGGAATAATTTCGGAAAGCAGTGTAATGTTTACTAAATTTTTCAGATTTACAGTTAATTTTTCTCAAAAATAATTAACTAGTAAGCAAAATCAAAATTTAGTTCGGTTATTGTTGCTGCTTACAAACCAAGAAACGCAAGAATGTTTAAAATAAGTACATGCATGATAATAAAATTTAGTGGTTTACGATTAATTGCTTGGTAAACTTCCATCAAAACAGTTTATCAACCAAGGGTAAGTAGATAAGCGTATTTGTACTAATTCTTCTAAAATCAAGTCCTGTATTGGATTTCAGAGTAAAAGAAGTATCAAACGACTGTAAAAATAAGGTAATTGTACGAAATTGAAATAGTAATTTTACTATTTATTTTTTTGTAACTTTACTTCGTAGAATTACAAATTTTAAAAAATTCTGTTAATAAGTGGATAAATTAATGGGTGGAATAATCCTTAATTTGGATCGAAACAGCCAAAACGCTTAAAAGAATTACTATTTTTACGAGAATTTCATAATTAAAGCATGCAATAATACGTGATTTGAATACGTATTTTTACTAAGTAGATTTTTAAGAATATAATTGAGCATCAATGTGGTACTAATTTTCACATATTACTCATTAAATTACTTAATTTACAACTGAAACCGACAACTGAGTACTAAACTAACCTCAACTTACCAATATAATGTCTACTGAAAACCTGATTAAGATCGCCATTGCGGATGATCATAAGATCTTCCGGGATGGGATTAAAATGGCCCTGGGAGGAAAAGCAAATCTAAAAATGCTTTGGGAGGCGGAGGATGGCAAGGATATGATGCATAAAATTGCTATTAAGAAACCTGAAGTTTTATTAATGGATATCCGTATGCCCGAAATAGATGGAATCAATGCTATCCAGCTTATACGTAAGGAATTTGAAGATATTAAGATCATCGTACTTACTATGTATGATGACCAGCAGATGATCAGTAAGATGATGGAAATGGGGGCCAATGCCTACCTTACCAAGACAACTGATCCCGAAGAAATTTATGAAGCCATACTCACCTGTATGAACGATGATTTTTATTTTAATGAACTTGTGAATAAAGCGGTGATGGGTAAGCTTATGCAGAAAAAAAATGTACGGCAACATTATGGTACCAACACCCCGGTAAATTTTAATGAAAAGGAAATAAAAATACTGCAACTACTATCAGAAGATAAGACCACAGAAGAGATCTCCAAGATTATTTTTTTAAGCCCACGTACAATAGAAACCATTCGCCAGAATATGAAGACCAAGGTAAATGCTAAAACAATTGGTGGCCTTATCATGTATGGAATGCGCAATAAATTAATTGAATAATTGATTAGAAATTCACGATTCCGTTCTTCACTGCATAGATAGCCAATCCTACCCTGCTTTTCACATCCAGTTTTTCAAACAATGAATCCCTATAACTATCAATAACTCTTGGTGTAATTTTCATTTTATCAGCAATCTCCTTATACGTTAATTCAGTGCTTGCAAGTTTTAAGAAATCAATTTCCAAATCAGTAAGCATGGCTTTTTCAATGGAAGATTGATTGTTGTGATTTCTTTGAAATAAAGATGCAAGTTTGCCGGTTGTAGTATGAGAATAATAAAACCCGTTTTCTGCGACAGACATCAATGCATTTTTTAATTCGGTTGGATGGATGTCTTTTTTTAAAAACCCTTTTACGCCAGACTGCAAGAGGCGGATCAATGCAATCTCCGAATCATACATTGTTAAGATGAGAACCTTAACTAAAGGATACGTTTTTTGTATCCACGCTGCCGTTTCAAAACCGTCCACCTTGGGCATATTGAGATCAAGCAACACAACATCAGGTACCTGACCACTTTTAAAAATAGTTGCCAACTCTTCTCCATCACCTGCAACTGAAACAACTTCCAATTCATCAAAAGAATTGATCAGTGTTGTAAGGGCTTCTCTTAATAACACATGATCATCAGCCAACATGACCTTATATTTTTTGATCGCTTTCATAAATTGGAATTTCTATTTTAATTGTTGTACCCTTACCTAATTCTGATTTTATATCACAGATTCCCTCTAGTATTTTGGCCCGCTTACTCATATTTATAAGCCCATTGCTATCAATATTTTTTTTTAAAAAGCCTTTTCCATTATCAATAATGTCCAATACAAGTTTATCAAAAAGATAATGAAGTCGAATGCATATTTCGGTTGCTTCTGCATGCTTCACAACATTATTGAGTGCTTCCTGGGTTATGCGAAAAAGTATCAATTCTTTGTTGGCTTCAAGAAAAACAGGTTCGCCGGTAACAAGCAATTTAAGCTTATATAAACCAGGCTTATTTAACTGGTTTACTTCAAATTCAAGCGCTTTAATAAATCCGTTATTAAGAATTATTTCAGAACTCATGCTTCGGCTTATATCACTTAAGTCATTTATTGCTTCTCCAATCATATTTACGCAATCATTTACCTGTTTTGCTAGATCTTTTGTATTCGTAAAATTTAATGTGTTCAAGTGAAGTTTAGCAAGCGTTAATTTTTGACCTATATTATCATGTATCTCTCTGGAAATATTTGCAAAGGTTTGTTCTTGAATTTCAAGTTTCGATTGAAGCAATTCATTTTCATGTAAAATTTTTAATTTCTCTAGGCTTTTAAAATAAATATTCTGATTTTGCTGATAGCGATATATAATAAATGTTATTAAGCATGTCAGTAAGAGTATTAATATTATGCAAGCAATAATAAAAAAAATTATACCTTCTTTTGCTGGATTGTACATAAAATAGCTTTTATAAAAGACAAATACATAATTGATAAGGAAAATATTGAAAGATCAAGCAGAAGAATATAATATGAATATGGTAGTCGATTTTGCAAATATAATAGTATAGCATTAATAGGTGAATGAATACACATAGCAAAAAAAACACCTGATATTATCCAAAACGCAGGCTCCTTTCGCAAATTCAAAACAGGGGGATTCTTAAATAATTGAAAATAATAAAAAATGCAAAAAATACTTAGCCCCAAGCTAGAAATTGAAAAGGCTGGTCCTCCTTGATTGAAAGGCTCTTTTATTATAAAAAATGAAATGAAAACCAGAAAAATACTATACAATATTATTAAGATTTTTTTTTCGTTTTTCTGTGGTAAGATTCGAATGATAAAAAAACTTAAAAACGAAAAATGAAAAATTACCGAAAAATTATTTAACGCAATAGTAAACGAAATAAAAAGCCCAAAGTAGGTACCACAAAAATGTGGTATCAAGACGATAATATTCACGAGTGGATACAACCAGAAATATCTCATATATTTTGGAGAAAATTTATTTCCAATACTTACCAAAGAAAAATATAATGTAATTATTGATATCAAAAATTGAAGATCATAAATTATATAATAAATTATTTTACTCATATAGGCAAATACAATATTAAAATTTTATGAGAGAATTACGCTGTTTAAAACACCCAAAAATCTTGTTGTTTTTCCCATCCCCACTATTTCCATTTCCCCCATCTTTGAATCCATAAAGTTTCAATCCGTACACTATCACTACCAGGCAAGGCCTAAACAGCCTTGCCTTTTTAATTGGCGAGGTTTAAAAAACTTATTTTTAACCCATATTTTATTTTGCCACATTAAAATATAGCATAATATTGCGGATTCGATTGCAAATTATATTTTGAATGTAAATAGGCGAGAAAGTTGCGTAAAATTCCTATGAAGATCAAAGGGTAAATACCCCCTTTCTTTGTTTCAATTATAATCTGATCTTGCAACTGAGCGTTATAGGATCGTAAACTTACTATTACAAAAAAAACCGTTAATTTCACACGAGATACCAGCATTATGAAAGAAGAGCTATCAGAACCGATCAAAGTTATCATTGCAGATGACCATGTATTATACCGGGCCGGTGTAAAAACAGCGCTTAGTACCAAAAAAGACATTAAAATCATCGCTGAAGCCGATAATGGCATGCACTTACTCAACCTGATTAAGAACATAGCGGTAGACGTTATATTATTAGATATCCAGATGCCGATCATGGATGGTATTGCCACCCTGCCGGAAATTAAAAAAATAAGCCCTCACACAAAAGTTATCATGCTTACCATGGTGGACGACCAGAGTATGATCACTAAACTGATGGAACTTGGCGCCAATAGCTATCTTACCAAGACAAGCGACAGCGAGATCATTTACGAAGCCATCAGAACATGCTATGACCAGGAATATTATTTTAATTCGCTTACCAATAAAGCCCTGCTGGTTAATTTAAAGCAACGCAATGTTGGCCCGCCACAACACATGATATCACAGGATGTTCACCTGAGCGAAAAGGAAACAACCATTCTGAGGCTCATGTGCGAAGAAAAAAGCACGAAAGAAATTGCAGATATGGTTGACCTTAGCCCACGTACGGTAGAAGCCATCCGCGATAAACTAAAAGTAAAAACAGGTTCAAAAAGTACGGCAGGGCTGATTATGTATGCCGTAAAACATAAAATTATACAAGAGATGTAATCTCCACATTTTCTGAATTAAAATCTCCGCAAGCCGGAGATTTTTTATTTTCATACCATGATATATTTTAATTATAACGGAAAAACACTTTTGGAAGCAACTGCCATAACCAGCCCGGATAACCGCGGGCTCAGATATGGCGATGGCTTGTTTGAAACAATTAAATATAAGAATGGGCAACTCATCCTGCTGGATGAACACTTTGCCCGCTTATGGAAAGGAATGCAATTGATGCAGTTTGAACTATCCAAAATTTTTACGCCTGATTTTTTAGAGCAGGAAACCTTACAATTATTAAAGAAAAACAATCATGAAACTGCCCGGGTAAGGATCTCCGTTATACGGGGGAACGGCGGTTTGTATGATATAAAAAATCATGCTCCCAATTATATTATCCAGTCGTGGCCACTTACAGAAAACCATGCAGCTTTAAATGAAAATGGATTACAGCTTTGCATGTATAACGACGCAAAAAAAAGCATTGACTCTTTCAGCAATTTAAAACACAACAATTTTCTTCCTTATTTGATGGGCGCATTGTATGCAAAGAAACAACAGTGCAATGATGCCATCATATTTAACAACCTTGATCGCATCGCTGATACAAGTATTGCAAATATTTTCCTGATCAAAGGCGAAACAATTTATACTCCTGCACTGGAAGAAGGTTGTGTAGCCGGTATCATGCGTAAGTTCATCATCCAGCAACTAATCATAGGCGGATATATAATTGAAGAAGCTGCTATAAGAAAACAAGTCCTGTTGGAAGCAGATGAATTATTCTTAACCAATTCAATTTATAATGTTCGTTGGGTTGCTGCTATTGACAATAAAAAATATTCTAACCTTCATACCAGGAAAATATTTGAATATCTCTGCCAAACAAATCCTGCTATTTTTTGTTAGTTGTATATTATTTTAATTCTTTCAATGGCAGCAGTAAATATTTTTTGGTTTAGAAGGGATCTCAGGCTTGATGACAATGCCGGGCTTTACCAGGCTTTAAAAAATGGTATCCCTGTAATTCCCATTTTTATATTTGATGATTCGATACTCGATAAACTTGACAATAAGCAAGATGCCCGTGTAGAATTTATTCATGATGCTATTTTAGCTATGCAGGAAAAAATTGAAAAACTGGGATCCAGTCTAGAAGTATTCCATGGATCGCCATTGGAAGTTTTTACAAAACTTATTTCCAAATACAGGATTGGAACCGTTTTTACCAATCACGATTATGAGACTTATGCAATTTCAAGAGATGCTAAGATTGAAAAATTATTAAAAGAAAAAGATATTGCATTCCGCAGTTTCAAGGACCAGGTGATATTTGAAAAAGATGAAGTAATAAAAGATAACGGCGAGCCTTACACTGTTTTCACACCCTACAGCAGGAAATGGAAAGCTGCATTAAAACCATTTTTCTTTAAGGCATATCCTGTTAAAAAATATTTTAAAAATTTCTATCAACAAGCGCCAAAGAAAATTCCATCTTTAAAACAAATTGGCTTTAAAAAAACCGGGAGAAAATTTCCTTCCGCAAATGCTGATGCTGAATTGATAAAACATTATAGCGAACAAAGGAATTTTCCTGGTATAAAAGGCACATCAAGACTTGGTGTTCATCTTCGCTTTGGGACGATCAGCATCCGGCAACTTGCCAGTAAAGCACAATCACTTTCCGAAACCTATTTAAATGAATTAATATGGCGGGATTTTTATCACATGATAACCTGGCATTTTCAATATGTAGGTAATGGGAAATCTTTTAAACCTGCTTACGATCATATAGAATGGCGCAATGACAATGGTGAATTTGAAAAATGGTGTACGGGTCAAACTGGCTATCCCATTGTTGATGCAGGTATGCGTGAATTAAATGAAACAGGCTTCATGCACAATCGTGTACGCATGATCGTTGCAAGCTTTCTTTGCAAACATTTGTTGCTCGACTGGCGACTCGGTGAAGCATATTTTGCTGAAAAATTATTGGACTTCGATTTTGCTGCCAACAATGGCGGCTGGCAATGGGCATCAGGAAGTGGTTGTGATGCTGCCCCCTATTTCAGGATATTCAATCCATACCTGCAGACAAAAAGATTTGATCCTGATTTTAGTTACATAAAAAAATGGGTGCCGGAGTTCCAGGAATTCACTTACCCCAAACCGATAGTAGATCATGAATTTGCAAGAAAGAGATGTTTGGAAACGTATGCAAAAGCACTAAAGAAAATTGACAATTGATAATGGACAATTGACAATGAAACCCCAATTGTCAATTATCAATTGTCAATTGTCAATTGATTATACACTTCCATTAACTTACTTACAGCATCTCTCCCCTTATCACCAATATCCAAAGAATAATCATTCACATACAGGTCAATATGTTTTCTCATTACATCTTCACTCATCTCCTGTGCGTGGCTTCTTATATAATCGTTTAATTCAGGATAATTTGAAAAAGCATATTCAATACTTTTTTTGATCAGCCTGTCTATTTTATGTTGCAGGTCAGTTGGAAAGTTTTTCTTTACAACAATGCCGCCCAATGGAATCGGATTTCCTGTTTGTTGTTCCCAGTAATCGCCCAGGTCAGTGATCTTTATCAATCCTTTTTCCTGGTAAGTAAACCTATTCTCATGAATGATAACACCAAAGCCCTTATTATCCAGCACAAAATTTTCTATTTCATCATAGCGAAGAAATACTTTATTTTTTGCAGCAGGATATGCCAATGAAAAAAGCAAATGCGCTGTTGTATTCTTCCCAGGTATTGCAATGATATTGTCTTCCACTTTTGATAAATGATTTGTGTTATTGGCAATCAACAATGGGCCCACACCTGTTCCCAATGCACTCCCGCTATTTAATAAATTATATTGTTGCAAAACAAGTGGCAATACGCCGTAACTGAGTTTTGTTATATCAAGCTTTTCTTCCAGCGCCCATTGATTAAGCGTTTGTACATCTTCCAGCATTGTTTCGAAATGAATTCCTTCTGTATCAATTTTATTATTTACCAATGCGTCGAAAATAAAAGTATCGTTGGGGCATGGGGAAAACCCGAGTGTGAGATTCATTGTTTGGGGTTTGAAGTTTGATGTTGTGTGGTTAGGTGTTCAGTTATATTTAATAATGTTTTATTTAAATTTTCAATGGCTTTTTTCATTTCCCATTTTGTTTTATCTCTTTCACCCACATAATTACTGATGCTTCTTAATTGGATGAATGGAATTTTTTCAAGCAGGCATGTAAAATGCAAGGCAGCTCCTTCCATGGTTTCTAATTGTGCATGAAATTTTGATTTGAGCATATTGATATGATCCGCATTATCTGTCACCATATTTACAGTAACAGCGTTCATTTTTTCTAATGGAAAAAGATCCATTAATTTTTCAGGATTTTCCAACCAGCTTTTTGTAAATGGAAATTCGTTTTCATCCATAAATCCTTTTTCGAACATGCTGGAAAAAATATTTTTTTCTGAAATCCCTATGTCTGCAAAATTGTCTTTGTTTACAAAAACAACTTTTCCCAATGGTTGCGATGTGGTAAAACTGCCTGCGATACCAGCCTGTATCACCAGGTCATAATCGATTTGTTGTAGCCTTTTTGTAATATGGTAAATAGCTAAGGGAACACCTACACCTGTAATTAAGAAATCTGCAGCTGGCTTTTGCTTTAAGAAAGGAGCAATTTCAAATTCTGTAGCCGCAACATATAAAATATTCATACCACAAATTTCGTGATAATGCTTTAGATTTTATGGGTACATTCTAAATTGTTATTGCGGCAAGTGGTTAGTGGCGGCACCACAGTGTTCGGAATTTTTATTTTTAACTACCCCGAGGATTGGAAAAACGGATTATACGGACTGGGTGGAAGTTCACGGATTTATGCTGCTACACAGCATAACGGAAACAATATGAAGGTAGTTCCTGTGATTTTTTGGAACAAAAAATAAATCCGTGTTCACCCTCACTGTTCGTGTTATCCGCTTTCCAATCATTGGCGTAGATAAAAACTTCCGGATAATTGTGGCGGGACAGCAAACACGGTTGAGCCTGGGGCGGTGTTCCCGCCGGCCGAAATCAGGAACAACAATTTGAAATGCGCCATTTTTATAGATGCCCTTTAAATTTTACCCAATACTGGCTACCTTTGCGAAAATTTTGGCTCATTCATGTTATACGTAACGAGGATAGAACATTTTAACGCTGCACATAAACTGTACAATCCATCATGGAGCAGGGAAAAAAATGAAGATATATTTGGCAAATGCGCCAATGAGAACTGGCATGGTCACAACTTTGAACTGCACGTAACGCTGAAAGGAAATGCCGACCCCGAAACAGGATTTGTATTCGATGTAAAAAAGCTAAGCGGCATCGTTAAACTGCATGTTACAGAAAAACTGGATCATAAAAACCTGAACGTGGATGTTGACTTCATGAAAGATAAGATTTGCTCTATCGAAAACCTGGTAATGGGTATCTGGGATCAACTGGCCCCAAACCTTCCTGCAGGTGTTCAACTTCATTGTTTGAAATTATATGAGACTCCGAGGATATATGTTGAATACTACGGAAGTTGATTTGAAAATTTGAAGATTTGGTCATTTTAAGATGAAAGGCGTTTAAATGTCAGGTGCATTACTTTCTCACCCAATTTCGAAACCATAATAATTAAATTCGGCTGAACAATTTGTACTTTTACATTGTATTACAATCTTGATTTAATAATTAATTTGTAACCAAAAGCAGGGGTTTCATACTCTAATCTTTAAATCACCAAATTCTAATGTTACATGAACAATTTGTACTTTTAGATTGTATTAATACCGTGATTTAGTAATTGATTTTAAAGCTAAAAGAGTTTTCATTTTCAAATCTTCAAATCACCAAATTTTCAAATTGATTTAATGAAAGTAGCTGTTTATCGAAAGGAGCATTTCAATGCCGCACATCGCCTGACAAATCCTGCATGGACTGAAGAAAAGAACAATGCAGTATTTGGCAAATGTAATAACCCACATTATCATGGTCATAACTATGAACTGGTTGTAAAACTTATTGGTGAACCTGATCCCGAAACCGGTTATGTAATGGACCTGAAGGTATTGAGTGATATTATCCAGGCACATGTAATAGAAAAATTCGATCACCGTAACTTAAACGAGGACTGTATAGAATTTAAATCATTAAATCCTACAGCCGAAAACATAGCGATCGTCATTTATAATATTTTAAGAGAAAAAATAAAGAGCGCACTAACGTTGCAGGTAAGACTATATGAAACTGAAAGAAATTTTGTAGAGTATCCTGTAGAGTAAATGAGTGAATAGGCCAATGGGTCAATAAGAAAAAATGCAATTAAAATAATTGAAACTTATAGCTTATAGCTTATGGCTTATAGCTAGTTAAAAGAAACTAAAAATGGCTTATAAGAAAATTGAAGAGTACGATGAAGACATCACATCATCACTTGCAAAAAATTACAAAGACAGTATTCAATTATTGGGAGAGGATGCAGAACGTGAGGGCCTATTGAAAACACCCGAAAGAATGGCAAAGGCAATGCAATACCTCACGCAAGGTTATCAACTCGATGCAAAAGCAATTCTTGAATCAGCAAAGTTTCATGAAGAAGTAAGTGAAATGGTGATTGTAAAAGACATTGAATTGTATAGCATGTGCGAACATCATATGCTTCCCTTCTTTGGCAAGGCACATGTTGCTTATATTCCCAATGGATTTATCACCGGCCTTAGTAAAATTGCACGTGTGGTAGATGTATATAGTCGTCGCCTACAGGTACAGGAAAGATTAACGCACCAGATTTTATCTGCAATAAAAGAAACATTGAATCCTTATGGTGTTGCTGTTGTTATTGAAGCTTCGCATTTATGTATGATGATGCGTGGTGTTTCAAAACAAAATTCTGTAACAACTACTTCTGCGTTTTATGGTGAGTTTGAAAAACATGAAACGAGGAGTGAGTTTATGAAGTTGATAAGTGCTAAGCTGCACTAGTGAATGGTGAATCGTGAATGGTGAAAAAATGAAGTGCTCATGGGATTTGTGAAATTATATCTTTTTAAAATAAATTTACAGTCTGTAGCAATTCCTTAAACCTTTTTGGTACAAATGGCAGTACTGGCAGATCTGTCACTTTTGTCACAACATCAAAATTATTTCCTTCCTGTTTTTAATTGTTCTTCTTCTGTTCTGCTTTTGGATTGCTTCTGAAATGCAGATGTTCATCAAAAATAAATTTGCAATAAAAGTATAACCATTAGGTGTAGCCGTAGCCTCGTTTCCCGAAGCAGAGTAAAAGCAGCGTAAACGAAATGGCTATAATTTATGGTGACAAAACTGACAGGTCGTGTCAAATGCGCTAATGCTGACATTTGTACCATTGCAATCGAATTGTAAGAATATTACCAGTAACTTTTCATCGGATATTCAAATCTAACCAATAGAATATTTAAAATCAATCTTATGATGCACTTACAGGAAATATCATAAAGAATTATCAAACCGGGGTGATCCCGATTTTGAATTATAAGATTGAGTTTTAAGGGTGGGTTATAAATAAGAAATATTATTTTTGAAAATCGATTGCGGCAATGTCATTTGTGTAATGGTATTGCCGCAATTTTTATGATGCAGATTGCGTATATTTATTGTAGCTGCCATTTTTATGAACATCAAAGTACTAATAAGCATGTGGAATTTCGCGCCTAAATTAACTTTCATACTTTCAGTGTTTATATTGTGCACTCATGCAGCTGAAGCTCAGACTGAATATCTAGTAACTGTTAATCCATTAAATGCTAATATTTCAAAAATCGACAGCCTTCAAGATGTTAGATGGATTCAAGCTGATCCTGCATATAATGAATTTACCAAATCATTTACTTTTATCGGACTTTATCAATCAAATCAGGCACCGGTTTATCTTTACACCATAAATGCTTTAACAGGGGCCGTAATGTCGAATCCTGCTATCCCGGTCAATAATAATATTTCTCATTTAAAATATTCAAAGTCATCTGGCAAACTTTATGGAATAATTTATAACTACAGTACAAATATGTTCAGCCTCGTTGAAGTAAATACTAATACCGGAAATTATGTGATATTGAGAGATTTCCCGGGTTATACCTTGTATGATTTTACAATTGATGAGATAAATCAACGCATGTTCATCAGAGCAAGAAATAATATTTCCGGATCTAATTTTTACATTTATACAATTGATTTAGTATCTGTGAATATTATTAGCCAGGTGGCAACTTCAACATGCGCTGCTATACAGTATGATAATATTACCCATAAAATTTATTGCATTTCTCCGGGAAATAGTCAAGTGACATTGAGAATAGCCACAGTAAATGAACTTACAGGAATCGTTTCCCCGATTGCAGATATACCCTCTGTTCAAGGCATGCGAGCTGGGGCACATCAAACCTTTGATGAGGTACAACATCTGTATTATTTTGTGGGAAACAATTCAAATATGGCTGGTGAATTCCTTTATGCAATTGATGTAAATACAGGCGCCGCGGTAAGTAGTCCGTTAATCCCTGCTTCAGATTCAGGGCTTGATTACGACAACCTGATTTTTTTTCGTTATGATAATATTTCTGAAAAAATGTACGCCATGTTTTGGGAAGCGCGTACGATACATGAACCTCCTCCAATTGTTATTGATACATCAGCCATCATTGATTCAACTTGTAATTTGAAGCTTGTTACCAAAGTCTACACAAATCCGTATAGTCATAGACTTGTTATTGATAAAGGTGCGACTTTATGCAAAGTATCTTTGAACATTTATAATATGTTAGGTCAGGTTATTCTCAAGGGTAAAATAATAAATGATGGCCATAACGAAATTGAGTTTTCAAATTTTTCAACTGGTATTTATTTTTATAAATTTATTTCTAATGGCAAAACCTTATTAACTGGAAGGTTTTTAAAGTGATAAGTATTTAATTGGCATTTTAAACAAAAACGGCAGCTAATAAAGCGTTTTCCGCAATCATCGTGCTTTTAAAATAGTCAAACAAATGCAATCATTGTTAAGCAAATTCTTATTCCTTGTAATCACTCTAACATTGCATTCTTGCATGAGCAAAACAAAATTAATTTATAAGAGTAGTACTCCATATGGGCATGTCAGGTTTTATGCTGTTTCTGCTCTCCAGAATAAAAGTGTAATATCTAAAATATATGCTTCAGTAGACAGCAACAATATGCAAATGTATTATAGTTTTTATCCTGATGCTATAATCAAGACAATCGAAACTGCTAAGCAATTTTCTTACACTGCTTATTATGATCAACTTCCATTAACTATAACAAAAGTATCTACATTAAATTTTCAGCTTTAGATAGTCTTATTCTATCTAAGGGTGATCAGCTTTGGGATTCTTTGGGCTATACTTATCTCAAAAAATTTAAGGGTGCACAAGTGTTCACTGCAGAAATAGTCTATTATCACGGATGGCCAAAAAATAAAAAATTTGGTCCCCGATAACTTTCTGCATGCACTTATCGCTAACTAGTTTCATATCATATTTAGGTTTATAATTTAGTCTTGACAAACATAAATCAACAAATTGCAATGACAACCAGTAATAAATTTATTTTTCTTTTCTTTCTGTTATCGACAATAGCCGGGTTTCAATGTAAAAGCTCTCTTAATTCAACATCACAAACCGCGATGTATAAATCCATTTATATTGATCAGTTTAAATTGACGTATTTAAGAAAGATACTTATTAAGGCATATAACAATCCAAAAGCGATACAGGAAATAATACAATCAGATCATAGCGGGTTTACAGAACCTATTCTTACATTAAATGATGAAAAATTAATTGACAGTTTAACTACAATTGATAATCTAAGCATGCAAATGGACTCAACAAATAGTATTGGCCGCGTTGCTGAAGGTGCGGAAGGAAAACATACTTTAGGTTTTATTCCTGACAAACTTAAAAGTAAATGGCTTGACAGTATCGCTAGGAAAAGATACAAAAAGTCCGGGATTAAAAAAATGTAACTCAATTAAACAGGAACGACTACGACAGAAGCATTGATGCAATTGTACCATTATGATATATCAGCAGAATTACCAATTCCCCAATTAAAATAATTTCAATTTTTCTTTCTAATCGTTTTTTTATTTTCTTTGTACCAACATAAAAGCTTCACATATGAAACCTGCATTTATCTTCCCCGGCCAGGGCGCACAATTTAGTGGAATGGGCAAAACACTTTATGATGGTAATGAATCAGTAAAAGCATTGTTTGAACAGGCCAATGATATACTTGGTTTCAGGATATCGGATGTGATGTTTACGGGAACAGATGAAGCATTGAAACAAACAAATATTACACAGCCTGCGATTTTTATACATTCAGTTGCAGCTTTTAAAACAATTAAAGGAGCCTCGCCTGTAATGGTGGCAGGACATTCATTGGGTGAGTTTTCGGCACTTGTTGCAAATAATACATTGAGTTTTGCCGATGCATTGGGTCTTGTTTCGATAAGAGCACAAGCGATGCAGCGTGCATGTGAATTAAATCCTTCCACCATGGCTGCTGTGCTTGGACTTGATGATGCGAAAGTAGAAGAAGTATGCAATGCTGTTGCTGCCGAAACAGGCGAAGTAGTTGTTGCAGCAAATTATAATTGCCCAGGTCAACTTGTAATAAGCGGCTCCATGAAAGGCATTGAAGTAGCCTGTGAAAGAATGAAAGCTGTAGGTGCAAAGCGTGCGTTGGCACTTCCTGTTGGAGGCGCTTTTCATTCTCCATTGATGTTACCTGCTAAGGAAGAACTTGCTGCTGCAATTAATAAAGCGGTGTTTAGCAATCCTACTTGTCCTGTTTATCAAAATGTAGTAGCCCGTGCCGTTACAGATCCTGCAATCATAAAAGAAAATCTGATCGCACAACTAACGGGCCCCGTTAGATGGACACAATGTGTGCAGGCAATGGTTGCAGATGGCGCCACACAGTTTACTGAATGCGGACCTGGAAAAGTTTTGCAGGGATTGGTGCAAAAGATTGAGAAGGGAGCAATGGTTGATGGGGTGAGTTAATGGTCTGGAATTATGAATTTAGAATTATGAATTGCAGGTTATGTATTAATACTTTTTCCAGGTGGAGTCTTTTTGCTGAAGCATTGCTAATATCCCTGAATAATGTTTTGAACCGTATACAATAGCAATTTTTGTGTTTGCATCCTTTAGGATTTTATCTACAATCATTTCGTTTCTATAGCCAGCAAGTGCATACATCTTACGCTCCGAATTTTTATTACCTTGGCATGAATATTTATCACTCAAATTTGTATTAAAATCGCAATCAGTTAAAACGATATTGCCATATTTCTTTTCATATGCCGGGATCAAATCAGATAAATAAACATCTGCCCATGTATCTCTTAATGTGTCTATACCCAATTTAATTCGTGAGCGCTGGTTTACAAGATGTTCTTTTTTTATTATTCTCAATTTTTTATTAAAAATGGTATGGTTTACAGTATCAAGATATCCCCCATTTGCAACTGCAGCAAAAGGGTCAGCACCAACTACCTGGCGCATTTTTCTCCTTAGTGTATCCGATTGAAGTGAATCATTTTCTTTATTAACTTTAACTGCTTCGTAATACAATGTGTATCCCTCTCTCCGCAATGAATCAATGACTTTTTTTACATCTTCATAGAATTCTGATTTACCAATATGATGCATAGGAATGAAAACCACTTCCTTTTTTGTATTGCTTATTTTTTTCACTGAAACAGATTTTTCCAAAGTTCCAAATGAAGTAAGGATTATTCTATAGCAGGAAGAAAAAAGAAAAATGACAAAGATCAGGATGCTTAGTAGTAATGGTTGTTTCATGAAAAGATTTTTAAAAAGAGGCTACCCAATATATTCCAGATAGCCTCTTCGTTTTAAAATAAGATTAAATTAAAAAACTAAAAATATAATTTTAAATATACCCTTATGGGAATAAATACATAAGTATTTGTACTATCACTGGCCAGTTTGCAACTACCCAATTTGCAAATTCTTGTAAATGGCACCACACTTCATACCACCGGCAATCTGCATTTTTCGCATAAGTATTATTATCAACACCGGTTTTTCCGCCAAATAATTCAGAACCATCGGATTCCAGGCCCTTGTTATGCAGGTCTAATAGAACTTTCATACATGCTGCAACCTCTGTCCCCTTATATGTCCTTATAATAAAATCATTTGTTACACCCTGCGTAAGAAAATTATATGCAACCCTCAATTGATTACCGCCTTCTTTTGTTGGCAGCCATTTTCCACACAATGTAGATTGAAACTGATCAAAAGAAATTCCATTTTTATAAGCTGGCGAAACAGCTTTTGTAAAGGCCGCCATCTGTTGGGCACAAATTGATTGTGCCTGTTCCTTTGTTATCTTTTGTGCATGCCCGGTTAAGCAATAAGATAAGATCGATAAAACCAACAATACTTTTTTCATACTTCTCAATTAAAAATATTCAACCTTCAGTTTTGGTGACGCTGTGGAATAAATGATAAAATAGCTTACCATTTCCGCCAGCAAGATCATTTAGTAATTGATTACATTCTTCAACAATCATAGCATTATCTCCGGAAATAATGACTTCTTGTTGCTGGATGATTGATATCATTTGTAACAATTATTAAATAAATTTTGATAACACAAAAATGAAAATGATTTCTTTGATCTGAAAATTTCCTGTTTTACAAAATGTAAAAGATCGTTTTACATTTTGTAAAGTTCTTTATAAAGAAGAATATAGCACGGGGGAAAACAACATGATTTTATGAGGTTTTTCTGCATTATTATTTTTGTTTTATCAAAATTAATTTATCATGCAACAAAAAGTAAACTACCCCGCAACAGAGCTAAAGAGGTATCCGCTAACAATTTTTTATAAGTAAAGCAGTGTTTCGATGAATTAAACCTTGTTGAGATTAAATAAAACAGGCTATTGTAGAAATACAATAACCTGTTATTTATCAATTATAATATCGCTCAATCTTAAAAAGGACCGCCACCTAAAAGAAGAGGAAGCACATTTGTAACAAAATTCCAATAATCTACCAGCCAATTTACAATAGCCTGTAATTGACACAAAAGTTGGTACCACTTACACCCACCTTCAGTTTTTGCAAAACTACTGTTTGCTGTACCTGATTTTCCTCCAAATAATTCTGATCCATCTGATTCAATTCCTTTTTTATGCAGGTTTAGCAGGTAATTAAGTGAATAGGCAATTTCTTTTCCATCATTGGATTTTATTATTGCATCTGCAAATATTCCTTGCGAAAGATAATTGTAAGCAGCCTTAATTTGATTACTGCCTTCAGTAGTTGGTTGCAAACCACCACACAAAGAAGATTGAAATTGTTCAAATGAAATTCCTTTTTTATAAGATCCGGAAACCGCATTTGTAAATGCTGCCATCTGCTGTGCACAAATTGACCTTGCCTGTTCCTTAGTCATTTTCTCCTGTGCATAACCAGTAAAACAATAAGACATGATCGTTAATACTACTAATACTTTTTTCATGATACATGATTGAAAAATTAAACCTTCAGTTTTGGGGACGCTGTGGAATAAATAATAAAATGGCTTACCATTTCCGCCAGCAAAAATTATTCATCAATTATATACATCCGCAACTATTTATATCCGGATACAAACAGCATGGTCATGATGATCAGCAACTCATTTTACATGAATTGATTTATAATTTTGATGGTACAAAAATGAAACAGAATATTTTTTTGAAGTAACATTTCGTTTTACAAATTGTAAATGGATGTTTTACATTTTGTAAAATTTATTTTTTACTACATCATTAATTCCTTAAAATAACAGGCTTTTCTGTGGTTTTTCCGCTGGATGTATTTTTTTTACGGCTTACTTTTATTTTATGAATCAACAAGTAGCACACGAAGTAGGAATGAAAATAAAAAAGTGGAGAAACTTTAAAGATTACAAACAGGAAGTGTTTGCAAAAGAGATCGGCATCAGCCGCATTATGCTTAGCAGGTATGAAAACGGGAGGTCAAGGGTTTCGATTTTGCAGTTGCAGAAAATTGCACTTTTGCTGGAGGTGGAGATTTCTGTTTTATTGTAAGTTCTAAATGAGTTGAGAGTTATGAGTTGAGAGTTGAGAGTTATGAGTTCGTGTATTCAACTCATAACTCTGTCAACTCTTAACTCTCAACTCATAACTCTTAACTATTTAAAGTTTGCTCGGAATCAATCCCCTTATCCCCATATCAACAACAACATCTCCATCTGCCGGTTCGTAAATTCCATTCCCATTTAAATCTGTCCACTCAAAACTTTTGTTGGTACTGAGAGAAACAACAATGGTAATATCACTTGTTTCATTGCCAGTAATTACCAATGGAGTTGCAAATTGTCCTGTTACTACACATGAGCCTGCTGGTATTGGCGAAGTTGCCTGTAATGGATTGGGAACAGTAGTTGCGCCTGGAGGAGCCTGCCCGGTACTTGTAAAGCCATAACCCAAATAACTTGATTCAAAACCCCAATATCCCTTCAGTTTATTGCTATTAAGCGTTAACGTGGAATCCTTTATTTTATAATTGCGTACATAAGAATTGAAACCGATAAAAGAGGCAAGCGTACCTGTAAGTTGATTGCCCATATACATATACTTTATATCATAATTCTGATATGCCAGTGAAACCCTTAACCAATTATATGAACCTGCAGTAAATGATTTTATTGGTACACTTAAAAAAGTTTGTCCTTCTCCCGCAAAAATGGATTGATCAAAATCAATGGCATTGCTGCCGCCTTCGCTGGTTTCAGGTGCCTTGTACAATATAGCTCCTGAGCCCAATGGCGTATATTGATCAGGCGCAAGCTCTACATAGTGGGAACTCATCACATTGAATTTGGGAGACTGTGCAGCATGACCGGCCGGAATTCCTGTAGCAACACCAAAACTATTCAGTCTTACCTGGGTGGAATCAAATTTAAATACAAAATTGATCTTTGCGACTGTTGTTGATGGAGTTGCACCATCATTCTTACCACAGGATGCAAGCATTAACATCAGGGCTGTAGGAACAGCTAAACATTTCAGAGCATTCATATATTTATTTTTAAGGGGATGAAATTTCATAACAAAATAAAGGAAAAAATATTGCAATCGTGGTTGCCAATAAAATGCTAAAAACAATTGACAATGGATAATTGACAATTGACAATTATTTTCCAGGAGGAAAATTAATGATGATTTGCAAAATAGTTATTGCTTTGAAAGGCACTTACAATGAATTGACAATTGCAATTGTCAATTATCCATTATAAATTGTCAATTGAATACCTATTGTATAATAGTGACTGTTCCTTTTCGCTCAATAAGGTTTCCTTTATAATCAATACCTGCGGCGATCCAAACAAAGGTTGATAAATTCTGTAGTGCTGCTTTGAACTTGCCATCCCATCCCCTGTTTTGATCAGTTGTGCTGAAGACAAGCTGGCCATAGCGGTTATAGATACTAAAATATTTGAAAGATTTTATTCCTACAGGAAATGCCCGCAAAACATCATTCAATCCATCGCCATTGGGCGTAAATGAACTGGCAACATATATTTCAGGGCCTTTGTAGGTTTTTACATTGATGGTATCTTTTCCAATACAATGTTCCGGCGTATACGCGGTAACGATAAGATCTGTATTTGCCGCAGTAAGCATACCAGTCGGGTTCCATATAAGTGGATTATTTAACCCGGTTGAAGGACTCCATTCGTATTGAACAAAACCTACATGATTAATATCCAGTGCATACAAATGCAAAGGCTGGTTAATAGCAACTGCAGTATCATAACCAGCAAAAAGTTTTGCAGGTGGCAACACGGTCACATGTACCTGTGAACTTCTTAATGATTTGCACCCATTCGTATCCGTTATATCAAGATTATAAGTTATAGTAGCTGGATTTGTTACAAACGGATTGCTGATATTAGGGTTGGAAAGATAAGTTACAGGATGCCATACATAATCAACAGCGCCACTACCATTCAATTGCGTTGTTCCGCCATTGCAAATAGTAACATCGGCTCCCGCATCCGGAATGGGTGCAGGATTTACAAACACTGTTACTGAATCTTTTAAAGTACATACTCCTAAAGTAGAAACCACATAATATTTTGTAGTTATAACAGGGTTTGCTGTTGGATGCAATGCTGTTATATTATTCAATGTAGAAATTAATCCTGGTGATGCTACAGACCATACTACCCCTGTACCATTTGTAGTTGCAGGTAATACCGTGCTCTTGCTTTCACAAATAACAGGATTCACACCGGTGCTCAATGTAAGTGCATTAATAAAAGGAACGGTTATTCCAGGCATGTCTTTCCTGCAATTGTTAGCGTCCATGACTGAAATGGTAAACGTATTTTCTCCTACATGAAAAACATTGCTGCTTTGAAATGTTGTTCCATTGATTGAATACCTGTAAGGAGGCTTTCCACCAGATGCTGTAATTGTAATCGTACCATCCAATGCTGTTGTACAGGTAGCGGCAACTATTGCTGCATCTGTAATAAGCAGGTCGGGGAAGGCCTGTATAACATGTACGGGTACACTATCTTTGCAACCGCTTCCGTCTGTGATGTGTGCCATATAATCTCCAATCACCAGGTTATTAAAAGTACCACTCGCCTGTGGAGCTCCGTTGTTGATAGAATATTGAACAGGAGCATCTGTCCATTCAGGCCCACCGGAAACAATGATCTGGCCCGTTGCCGCATCATGACAATTTACATTTGCCTGGCTGTTGAATTCAAGGTCTCTCCATCGAAGCGTAACAGAATCTCTTCCATGACAGGAACCAACGTTTGCCGTACATATATAACTGGTACCACTAGCCGCTGGCGTTGCAACAGGATTACTTATAGAATAATTATTTAAACCTGCTGTAGCATCCCATTGAAAAGTACTCCAGGCAGCAGAAGCATGTAATTGTATAGAACCATTTTTACAAATAAAAGCGGTATTAGAAGGAACAATACTTAGTGTGTCATAATCCCTGATTTGAATAACAGTGCTGTCATAGGGAACTGCAGATCCGCAAAAAGAAGTTGCAGATATTTTTATGTATTCAATTCCTTCCGGAACATTATCAATGATGGGAATAACGTTGATCGTAATCATTGAATCATTTGCAGGAATTGTAACTGTAGCAGGCAAAGTTTGATAATCGACACCGTTAATTGCTGTACCAGAATAAGTAAGATTTACTGAAAGCGGGTAATTAGGCGCAGTTGGCCTTTTCATTGTAAAAGATCCTGTGATACAACCCTCAACTATATAACTGTTATTAAGATTATCAGTTTGTGTATTATTAGTTAGCTGAACAACATTTGATGTAAGGCTTTTTGCTTCTAGAAAAACGCCACTATCAAATGCCCCATCACCAACATCAGCAATTACGAGTTTTAAATGGTAGGTCTGGCAAGGCACTACATTTGCCAATGCCGTTAATACAACTGAATGCCCATTATGAGTGAAATAAACATTCGTTTCGTTATTGATGTAGTATTGTGGATAAGGTGCACAACCCTGATCATTGATATTATGAATGCTTACGGGATCAGTAGTTCCAGGTATCAGTGCAATATTTGTTTTTACAGGAAACCCTGGGCCTTGTATCAGAAAAGCGAATGCATCATTAAAAATAGTACCGCTACCTGAAGGGCAGGCATAATCAGGATACTCTTCCGAACTGAATACATAACGAAATTTGATCGAATCACCTACAGGAATAAAATCAAATTCCAACACGGTGGCATCGTGAGTGTTATCTGCCGGAGTGTTAAGTTGTAGTGCCAGGTCTGAATCATGTGCATCATAATTAACACTATTATCTGCAAATGCATCGCCTGAAAAATCATTAGCTTCTGTAACACCATCACCATCCATTCCAATTTCGTAGGAAGAAGTCAAAGATGTTTGTGCCCTTCCATTTGTCAAAACAATTCCACTATCAATACCAATTTGAGTTCCTGAAATATTATGAAAAAAGCCTGTGGAAATTGAATCTCCTGAAAGCGTAACGTTGCTGATTGATACTCCTTCTCCAACCAATCTTTGTGCTAATAGCTGTGCATTGTTTTGTGTAGTTACAATTAACTGGGCATTGCAAAGCCCCGTAATTAAGAATGCGGAAATAAATAAAACAATAAGTTTCATGTGTAATAGAATAAGCAGTTAAAGTAATCTCAGGGGACTACTAAGATAACTATAATATGTTTACTATACAAGAAAGGCCCCGGAAAATTTCCGGGGCCTTGAAGCTTATATTTTTACTGTATTTATACCAATTTCATTTTTTGAGATTATCTTAAGATAGTAAGATCCGTTTTTACCGTTTTCTTCTTTCCCGTTAATGTAGTAAACTCGATCACTGCATAATAGGTGCCGTCAGGAAGTGGTTTGCCATTATAACGGCCTTCCCAGTTATTCCTGTAATCATCAGATTCGAATACTTTACTGCCATACCTGTTAAACACGTGTACAGTTACATTCTTCAGGCACGAGTAATCGTCATATACTTTCCAGGAGTCATTAATACCGTCACCATTAGGTGTAAAGGCATTTCTTATATTGATACAGTTAGGTATAATATTGATTATAAGTATATCAGATGCAGAACAGCCGGTTGTGTTTTTTACTGTTATGGTATAAGTAGTTGTTCCGTTAGTACCAATTGGAGTTACAACGGGATTAAGAATATTTGTAGCACTTAATCCTGCAGAAGCCGTCCATAATATGGAAGAAATATTCGTGTTTGATCCACCAACATTAGCTAAAACCTGTGCGCTTCCACCTGCATCAATATTAAGCGGGCCGCCTGCATCTACCGTTAAATTTGTACTAACCGATATTTGTACTGCTGCAGTTTGTACACATCCTCCTAAAGTAGCCGTTACCGTGTACGTAATGTTATCATTTGGTGTTGAAACCGGTGACTGGATATTCGGATTATTAAGGTCGGTTGTTGGCGACCAGCTATATGTATCAGCGCTACTTACTGCATGAAGGAAAACAGATTGGCCTGAACAAATACTTGTATCAGCACTCACGCTTAAAGTAAGGTCATTTATGAAAGGAACCACCACGCCCGGGAATACCGCAGGACAATCATTGGCATCGTTTACAGTAATGGTATATGTATTTGCAGGTACATTAAAAATATTGCTCGTTTGAAAGTTGATACCATCAATGGAATATTGATAGGGAGCCAAACCACCTCCAGCCGTAACCGTTATACTACCCAATGAAGTAGTAGCGCAAGTTGCATTACCTACTGTATTATTGTTGATCAGGAGATCGGGATAAGCCTGGATAATATTTACCGGAACATCATCCATACAACCGCTGCCATCAGTGATATGTACTGTATAATTACCAACAGGGATATTATTAAAAGTACCACCCGCCTGCGGAGGCTGGTTATTTATTGAATACTGAACAGGAGGATCTGTCCATTCTGGCCCACCCGAAACGACGATCTGACCAGTTGTACCATTATTGCAATTTACATTTTGCTGACTATTTAATTCTAATTCTTTCCATTGAATAAAAACAGAATCCCTTCCATTGCAGGTTCCAACATTTGCAGTACAAATATAATTTACAGCATTTTGAACAGGCGTTGCAACCGGATCGCCTGATGTATAATCATCTAAGCCGGGAACTGCATCCCAAACAAATGTACTCCAGGCTGCAGAAGCATGTAATGGGATAGAACCATTCTTACAAATAAAGACACTATTAGCTGGTGTTATACTTAATGTATCATAATCCCTGATTTGTATAATAGCACTATCTGTAATTGCTAAAGAACATCCAGTACTTACATAAACTTTAATGGTTTCAATTCCTTCTGGAATATTATCAATGATAGGAATAACGTTTACGGTTACCACAGAATCATTGGCCGGGATCGTAACAACAGCAGGCAGGGTTTGCACATCAACACCATTTATTGCAGTTCCAGCGTATGTAATTGCAACTGGGAGTGGTGAATTTGTTACATTAGGTCTTTTTATAGTAAAGGAACCTGTTTGGCAACCTTCAACAATATAACTATTATTGGATGCATCGGTTTGAGTGTTGTTGGTAAGTCTTACAATATTGGAAGTAAGGCTTTTGGCTTCAAGAAAAACGCCACTATCATAAGCATCATCCTGTACGTCTGCTATTACCAGTTTCAAGTGATACGTTTGGCAAGCTTGTACTGCAGCAAATGCTGTTAATATAACAGTATGTCCATTGTGCGTAAAGTTTACGTTTGTTTCATTGTTTATATAATATTGAGGATAGGGTGCGCAGCCCTGGTCATTAATATTATGAATTGTCACAGGGTCACTTGTTCCCGGGATCAAAGCAATATTTGTTTTTACAGGAAAACCTGGTCCCTGGATAAAAAAAGCGAATGCATCATTAAACAGTGTTCCTCCACCAATAGGGCAAGCGAATTCAGGATATTCTTCAGAACTAAATACATACTTGAATTTTACGCTGTCGCCCGCAGGAACGAAATCAAACTCAAGTACAGTAGCATCATGTGTATCGGCTGCATCAATATTTATAAGTTGCGCAAGATCGGCGTCATGTGCATCGTAATTCACCTGGTTATCTGCAAATGCAAATCCGCTAAAATCATTGGCAGGAGTAACGCCATCGCCATCCAAACCAATTTCAAAATCAGAAGTAGAAATGGTTTTAGCACGCCCGTTGGTTAATACAATTCCGCTATCCAATCCAATGGATGTACCAGAAATATTTCTAAAAAATCCAGTGGATATTGAATCACCCGAGAGTGTTACGTTACTGATTGTAACACCATCACCAACCAATCGCTGGGCCAATGCCTGTGCATTGTTTTGTGTTGTAATTAATAACTGTGAATTACTAACATTTGCAAACAGCAATGCGATGAGAAACGATAAAATAAGCTTCATGTGTGTGGAATTAAACAGTTAATGTAGTCTCGGGGGAGCACCAAGGTAATTATAATATTTTAACATACAAAGAAGCCCGGAAAAATCTCCCGGGCTTCTACATGCTTATTAATTCAGCAAGATCTGTTTTATAATAAATTATATGCTTAATGTGCTCAACACACCATTCATGCTTCTTACTGCCTCAGCACTTTTAATCATAGCCGCTTTTTCTTCATCATTTAGTTTATAATCAACAATTGAAGACCAGCCATCTTTACCAATGATAACAGGAACGCCTATGCAAATATCATTGAGGCCATATTCTCCTTCAAGGAAAACACAGCAAGGCATCATTTTCTTTTCATCTCTCACGATGGCTTCTACCAGTGAAGCGCCGGCAGCACCCGGTGCATACCAGGCTGAAGTACCCAATAACCCGGTTAATGTAGCACCACCTACCATGGTATCAGCAGCAACTTTTTTAAGTGATGCTTCATCAAGATAATTTACAGCAGGAGTACCGCAATATGTTGCCAGTCTTGTAAGTGGGATCATTGTTGTATCGCCATGGCCACCTATAACGGTTGCCTGCAGGTCGTTTGGAGAACACTTCATGGCCTGGCTAAGATAGTAACGGAACCTGGCACTATCGAGTGCACCGCCCATTCCAATGATCCTGTTCTTTGGAATACCACTTGATTTCAATGCCAGGTAGGTCATTGTATCCATCGGATTACTAATGACAATGATAATAACATCAGGAGAATATTTCAATAAATTCTGAGTAACTGTTTTTACAATACCAGCGTTGATGCCGATTAGTTCTTCACGTGTCATTCCAGGTTTACGCGGAATACCCGAAGTAATAACTGCCACTGTACTGCCCGCAGTTTTAGCATAATCATTGGTACTGCCAATGATCTTTGTATCAAAACCTTCTATTTGTGCTGTTTGCATCAGGTCCATCGCTTTGCCTTCTGCAACACCTTCTTTGATATCAACTAAAACCAGTTCATCACAAAGTTGTTTGCGGGCAATATTATCAGCACAGGTTGCGCCTACTGCTCCTGCACCTACTACAGTTACTTTCATAATATCTTTATTTATTTAAAATTGAATGACGTTTGCGCCGCAAATGTAAATGATTAAATATTTTGATCAGTATTGGATTGGAAATAAATTTTATAGCTAAAAATAGTAAATACACGGTCAACCCAGGAACAGCATCGTAATTTTACTAAGTAATTTTCGGACATTACGTTTATACTTAATGCCTCAAAGCAGTACCTTTATTTTTTCCAAAACACACAGCTTACTTCTACCAAACAGTGAAACCGATCTTAATAATATTGCTATTATTTATGCATTCTATATGCTTCGGTTTTACTATTTCCCCAAATCTTACGGCTGTATATGACCAGGAAAAAATGGTTATAAAACTAAGCTGGCAAAATAACGATGAAAGAACAACAAAATTTGTACTTCAAAAAAGTGATAATAATTATAACTGGACCGACCTCTATACCATTGAAGCAAATGAATTCAGCGAAAGAAAAATTGAAAAATATTCAGACAAGCATCCCGATGCAAGTACAAATTATTACAGGCTAAAGCAGATCATAGATAAAGATAATATTGAGTTTTCCCAGGTTATTATGGTCATCATGGGCCAGGCTACCAATAGCTGGCTCATCTATCCTATACCTGTAACACAATTGCTAAATCTTCAATACACAGGAAGTGATCCTATAACTGATGTTATATCAGTATTCATCCTGAATACATACGGAAAAATTCTTGTCAGACTGAGAAGCTCGTCTCTCAGCAGGAGTATAAAAGTACCTGTAGCCAACCTGGGAAAAGGCTTTTATGATGTGAGGATCATTATTGGAGATAAGATCGTATGGAACCAACGATTCGTAAAATAATACTAGAGTCCCTTTCATTGAACATTGAGTATTGTACGTTGAAAATTGAAAATTTCTTTTACACTTTCCAATGTACAAAGGCTCCAAGAAATGTTCAATTTTCAACGTACAATATTCAATTTATAAAACTTCAGCAATTTTTTCTATGGCTGCTCCTCCATCAAATCGTTTTACAAAGTTTCCTTTCTTATCATATACTACTACAGTAGGAAAGCTTCTTACTTTAAAAAATGTACCCAGCGAATAGTTTCCATCCCTGCCCATACTGATGCCTGGATAATCTGCAATTTTATCGTCTTCATAAAATTTCTTAATGAGGTCATAGTCTAAAGACGATGCCATTATGATCCTTGCTTTTTTAACCATATCATATTTGGCAAGCAGTTCTTTTGTAAAATTTTTGCAATGTCCACAATCAGGGCTGAAGACGATAAAGATCACAGGTTGTTTTCTCTTCAGGTCGGCATTGCTGAATGAAGTACTATCCGGTGCGATCATTACATTAAAAGCCGGAACCGTTGGAAAATGCACATAGGGAGGAATGGTATCTTCTTCTGCCTGTTGTGCATGTACATGTTGAAAACTGATCAACAGGATAAGCGCTACTACTATCTTTTTCAAATTGATTTTTTTTATAAAACTAATGGGTTTCTGTTATTTATACTATTTCATTTTAAAATTCTTTGATGATCGGGCATTTTAATTCGACAGAATCGGAAATCAGATGTCAGAAATCAGGTATCAGTTGCTCCCTTAATTTGTTATTATGTTATGTACCCGAATATTTTACCATCTACGCACGCCTGTCGCCAGTTGCAAACTCTGGCAAGGGTTAGCCGAATAGTGAAATCTTCAAAGTGTAGAATATAGTTGCAAGCCTGAAATCAACTGATACCTGATTTCTGACATCTGATTTCCGACCGCTGATTTCTATTTCGCATTTAAAATTACTATCCCTACTTTTGCTGCCTGATCAAAATTGAAAAGTAAATAATACATTTTTATGGCAACTACAGCAGACATGCGCTCAGGGCTTATTCTAAAAATTGATAATAGCCTGTACACCGTTATTGAATTCGGACAAAATAAAACAGCCCGTGCTGCAGCAAAGGTTTGGGCCAAATTAAAAGGGGTTGACAATAGCCGTACTATTGAAGTTACCTGGAACAGTGGTGAAACCATTTTTCCTGTAAGGGTAGAAAAAAAGCCTTATCAATATCTTTATAAAGATGATACGGGTTATAGCTTTATGGATACAGTAACATTTGAGCAGATCACTGTTCCTGAAACCATGATCGATGCACCGGATTTTTTAAAAGATGGCCAGGAAGTATCAGTAATGATCAATGGCGAAACAGATTTGCCAATGGGTGTTGAACTGCCAGATAAAATTGTGTTACTGGTTACCTATAGCGAACCGGGTATGAAAGGCGATACGGCAACAAGAACATTGAAACCGGCTACGGTTGAAACAGGTGCAACGGTAAACGTTCCATTATTTGTAAACGAAGGTGAATTGATCCGCGTGAATACAAAGACGGGGGATTATATTGAAAGAGTAAAAGAATAAATCAATTTGATAATGTGATAATTTGAAAATTTGGTAATGAATTATCCGGATGGATTTTAATTTCCAAATCACCAAATTATCAAATTATCAAATTATAAATGCTACTAATTTACAAGGGCTGATCTTAGGATCGGCTCTTTTTATTTTAAACAAAAATGCCCATTTTTTAGTGGTTTTTACACATTTTTCGCCGATTTTTAGCCATTTTGATCGATTTTTTAAAAAATGGTGGATTTAATTCTTGTTGATTTGAATAATGATTTCCTATCTTAGCTGCCCGTTTCTGTTTTCCTTATTAACCATTTAATAATATCACATGGACATCAAACAAATTCAAGAGCTTGTAAAACTCATCAATAAAACCTCCATTGGAGAAATTACAATTGAAGAAGACGGAAGAAAGATCACTATCAAACAAAAGAAAGATCCGGTTCAAAATATTAATGTTGCGGCTTCAAACGTACCATCATATGCGCCTCAGCCAGCTGCTCCGCCAGCAACGGTAACAAATGGTACTCCACCAGCAAAAGAGGAAACTCCAAAAACTGATAATTTAATTACCATAAAGAGCCCGATGATTGGCACTTTCTATCGCCAACAAGGCCCTGGCAAACCTATTTTTGTAAATGTGGGAGATGAAGTAACTACAGGAAAAGTTGTTTGCATCATCGAAGCTATGAAACTGTTCAACGAAATAGAAAGCGAAGTAAAGGGCACCATTGTAAAAGTATTGGTAGAAGATGCAAGCCCGGTTGAATATGATCAACCTTTATTCCTGGTTCAGCCTAGTTAATTTGAAAATGAGCCAATTTGAAGATTTAATGATGAAATACATTTTGAAATGTAGTCTTCATTTTTAAATGTCTTCGAATCTCCAAATCATCAAATTATCAAATTACCAAATCGAAAACATGTTTAAAAAAATACTAATCGCCAATCGCGGAGAAATTGCGCTAAGAATCATACGAACCTGCCGTGAAATGGGTATTAAAACAGTGGCTGTTTATTCTACTGCTGATAAGGATAGCCTTCACGTAAAATTTGCTGATGAAGCTGTTTGTATTGGTAAACCAGCCAGTGCTGATAGTTATTTAAATATGGCTCATATCATGGCCGCTGCAGAAATAACCAATGCAGATGCTATTCATCCTGGTTATGGATTTTTGGCAGAGAACAGCAAGTTTGCCAAAATATGCGGTGATCATGGAATAAAATTTATTGGACCGACGCCCGACATGATCAATTCAATGGGTGATAAGGTTACTGCAAAAGAAACAATGATCAAAGCAGGCGTGCCTGTTGTTCCGGGTGTAGAAGGATTATTGCAAAGTGTTGATCATGCAAAGGAATCTGCAAAAATAGTAGGCTATCCCGTTATATTAAAAGCAACTGCAGGTGGTGGTGGTAAAGGTATGAGGGTTGTTTGGGAAGAATCCGAAATTGAAAAAGCTTTTGATACTGCCAAAGCTGAAGCCGCCGCTTCATTTAAGAACGATGGCATCTACATGGAAAAATTTGTAGAAGAACCTCGCCATATTGAAATACAAATTGCAGGTGATCAATACGGAAACGTTTGTCACCTGAGTGAAAGAGATTGTTCTATTCAACGCCGCCATCAAAAATTAGTGGAAGAATCTCCTTCTCCATTTATGACTCCGGAATTAAGAGAGAAGATGGGAGAAGCTGCGATTAAAGCTGCACAGGCGATCAATTATGAAAGTGTTGGTACAATAGAATTCCTTGTTGATAAGCATCGCAATTTCTTTTTCATGGAAATGAATACCCGTATCCAGGTTGAACATTGCGTAACAGAAGAAGTGATCAACTACGATCTTATTAAAGAGCAGATAAAAATTGCAATGGGTGAAAAGATTGTTGGCAAGGCATATTACCCACAGATGCACGCAATCGAATGCCGCATCAATGCAGAAGATCCTTACAATGATTTCAGGCCATCACCGGGAAAGATCACTGTATTGCACCAGCCCGGCGGACATGGTGTTCGTGTTGACAGCCATGCTTACGCAGGTTATATCATCCCTCCTTATTATGATAGCATGATCGGCAAACTAATTTCGGTTGCCCAAACCCGTGAGGAAGCCATCAATACCATGAGCAGGGCACTGAGTGAATACGTGATTGAAGGAATTAAAACAACCATTCCATTCCACCTGCAATTGATGAAAGATGAAAATTTCAGGTCTGGGAATTTTACAACTAAGTTTTTAGAAACATTTAAAATGCAGTAAGCTATAAGCTGTTAGCCATAAGCTATCAGCTTTTTTGTTCTACAGATGTTCTTAAACAAATTTATTACGTTTGTTATTCGCTTGCAGTACATATAAATTATCATCAAATTCTTTAGAAGTTTTGAATAGGTTAAACACCGCATATTTTCACAATTCACCATTCACCCATTCACTTATTCACCTATTCACCTATTCGCTTAATGGCCTTATCTAACGACATACTCCTCAAAGCTTACCGTTTAATGTGCACCGCCAAAACAATGGCAGAAACATACGAAGCAAACAGGGCTATCTGCAAATACGTTCACAGTACTTCCCGCGGACATGAAGCCATACAGCTTGCAACAGCATTCCAGTTATTGCCATGCGATTATGTAAGTCCTTATTACCGGGATGAAAGCATCATGCTTGGATTGGGATTTTCTCCTTTCCAACTCATGTTGCAGTTGTTGGCAAAAGGCGAAGATATTTTTACAGGAGGAAGAGAATATTATAATCACCCTAATTATAAGGGAACAGATAAACCCAATATCATTCACCAAAGCAGTGCAACAGGTATGCAGGCAATTCCTACTACCGGTGTGGCACAGGGGATAAAATATCTTGAAAAGATAAACTCCCCGCTCTGCAGGAGAGGGGTTGGGGGTGAGGCTCCGATTGTTATCTGCTCCTTGGGCGATGCTTCCGTTACCGAAGGCGAAGTAAGTGAAGCATTTCAGTTCGCAGCATTACACCAGTTACCCATTATATATTTAGTACAGGATAATAACTGGGGCATCAGTGTTACTGCTTCTGAAGCAAGAACTTCAAATGCCTATGAATTCATTGAAGGTTTCAAAGGCATCAAAAGAGTAAGTATTGACGGAAGTGATTTTGAAACCAGTTTTACTACCATGCAAAAAGTAGTAAATGATGTAAGGCAAACAAGAGCACCTTACCTCGTTCATGCAACAGTTCCTTTACTTGGTCATCATACCAGTGGTGTAAGAAAAGATTTTTATCGTGATGATGAAGAGCTTGAAAGAGAATATAAAAATGATCCAGGGCCTAAATTAAAAAATTATTTATTGCAGCTTGGTATTGAAGAAGCTACACTCGCAAATATAGAAACCGAAACGGCGTCACAAGTAAAAGAAGATTTTGATGCAGCAGTTGCATCAGCAGAACCTGATCCGGCTACAGTAAGCAATTTCGTTTTTGCTCCGGCAACTATTACTAAAGAGCAAGGAGAAAGATCACCGGCAAATAAAGAAAAAGTTTTGATGGTTGATGCTGCATTATTTGCCATACGTGAAATAATGGAAGCATATCCAGAAGCTGTATTATATGGACAAGACGTAGGGCGCAGGCTGGGCGGGGTTTTCAGAGAAGCCGCAACACTTGCAGAACAGTTTGGCGATCATCGTGTTTTTAATACAGCCATACAGGAAGCTTACATTATTGGTTCAACAGTGGGCATGAGTGCAGTTGGTGTAAAGCCAATCGTTGAAGTGCAATTTGCAGATTATATATATCCAGGCCTTAATCAATTGGTAACAGAAATTTCAAAAAGCTGTTATTTAAGTTGTGGGAAGTTTCCTGTACAAACGCTCATACGGGTACCCATAGGTGCTTATGGCGGTGGTGGTCCCTATCATAGTGGCAGTGTTGAAAGTACATTACTAACCATTAAGGGAATAAAAATTGTTTATCCATCCAATGCTGCAGATATGAAAGGATTATTAAAAGCTGCATTCCTTGATCCCAATCCTGTTGTGATGCTTGAACACAAAGGATTGTATTGGAGTAAAGTGCCAGGTACTGAAGACGCAAAAACAATAGAACCTGCTGCAGATTATATCATACCACTTGGTAAAGGCTGCGTTGTATTGCAGGCTAATGAAGAAAAAATAAACAATGGCGAAACC
Organism: Ferruginibacter sp.; assembly: GCA_039934735.1. Classification (GTDB taxonomy): domain Bacteria; phylum Bacteroidota; class Bacteroidia; order Chitinophagales; family Chitinophagaceae; genus Ferruginibacter. The sequence continues at coordinate 42,264 of JBDTLP010000036.1, forward strand.
TGTTGCATCATCACTTATGGAATGGGTGTGTATTGGTCGAAAGCTGCCGCAAAAAATTTCCCTGGCCTGGTAGAGATTATAGACCTGCGTACACTATTTCCATTGGATGAAACATTGATATTCGATACTGTAAAAAAGCATGGTAAATGTTTGATCCTAACCGAAGAACAGCAAAATAATTCCTTTGCTGAAGCACTTGCAGGAAGAATATCCCATGCATGTTTCAGGTATTTAGATGTACCGGTAGAAGTATTGGGCGCACTGAATTTACCAGCTGTTCCTATGAATATGATTTTGGAGAAAGCCATGTTACCCAATGAAGAAAAAGTAAAACAAATGCTGGTAAAGCTATTTTCTTCTTAATTTTATAAAACAACTTATCCCCTCCCTTATCAATACTGCCGATTTTTTAGCAATTATTATTTATTGCTAAAATCACATCGCAGTTTGCAGAAAGCTATTTTGAAATTAACAATATAATTTTATCAGTATGGCAAAGGATTATCCAGGTGAAAAATGGAAGGCTATCAAATTTGATATCGATTCCACAAACGAATTCCGTATGGAAGTTTCCAGTTTCGGACGTATAAGATCATTTAATAAAATTTCTGATGGAAATATTTTGAAAGGATCGATGATCAATGGTTATCGAATTATCCGTATCAAATTCTTTGAACACAGGGACGAGAAAAAACAAAAAGAATTTGACAATTCAAAACTGCAGATTTTAAAAGCAGCAAAGCAATTAAGATCAGCAATAGAGAATAAAAAAAATAAAAAGATCATCGCGGAAGCCTCTGCACGCCTTGAAGAATTAAAGAAAACCTTTTCTGCAAAAATAAAGATCGATGAGAAAAAGAGGACAATCCATTATCATACTCTTATACACCGGCTTGTAGCAAATTATTTTTTGCCAAAGCCATCAAAAAAACAGGTTATTGTTGCACATCTTGATCACGATAAATTAAACAACAAGAGCAATAACCTGAAATGGATGACGCCCGAAGAAAATTACGCACATCAAAAAAAGAGCCCACATGTAATTGCACAAAAGAAATTCAGGGCAAATAATCCTTCTGCAAATACAAAACTTACTGTGACCAAAGTAATGTTATTAAAAAAATTACTTAAACAGCAAAATAAGACCGTTCGACAATTAGCAAAACAATTTAAGGTTACTGATACGCAGATCATAAGAATAAGGAAAGGAGAAAACTGGGGGAGTGTGAAAGCAGCAACCTAGAAGAATTATGAATTGAGAATTAAGAATTGTCCATGATAATTTAAAAGCTTCTCTAATTAGGGTCTGCTGATTATGTCACCCGCCACATTTCATTCAAAATGGATCGC
>JBDTLP010000037.1:0-43570 GCA_039934735.1 Ferruginibacter sp.
CTATAAAATACAGGACAGTAACCGATTTGATATAAAATCAGCAGACCCTAATTAGCTTTTTCAAACTATGGCTATTCATTCGCATTTGAGTTTTTTTTAACCATGTAAGACAGTTCAAATTTGGCAAAATCATCAGTTTTACTTGAAACCCGCTCAAAAATCACGATAAATACATCAAATAGTAAGCAATTACAACTTAAAATATGTTACATTTTTTGATTCCAGTCTGAAAAATGTAACAGAAGTAACGCCTCGCATGAGACTGTTATATTTTTCAAGCTCATTACAAAAAATGTGACAAATGATTTCCTCAAAAAAAGTGCATTAAGTGACACAAAAGCACAAAAAAATGGCATAAAAAGCATTATTTGACCTAAATACCAGAATAGTTAGAATTAAAACGGCTTCAATTTGCGTAAATATGAAAGGATTCTATTCTGTAGTTTGCAAATATTCAACAATGGGCACATCCAGCCTTCAAGCCGGGTTATTCGCCGTCCAGCTTATTTGTAGAGATATCTTTTATCCATTCTTACGAAATTGTTCTGACCTTAAATAGCACCCTGAAAGCCACCATAATAAAATACTGTTCATCAAGGCTGAGGAGGTATTACCAACAATCTTTTTATCAACGAAGCACAGCTTCTGGGAATTTAACCTAACGATATCAAAAGCTGATGACAAGGTATTGGTTTCAGACATGCTTGGAAAAGTTCAACAAGGCTTTCATTCGAACCTTAATAATAAACTTGATAAACATGCATTTCGACAGTGAATGTACATTTTACGGATGATTAAATCGGGTACGTCTACGGCTATATTAAAAATTATAAAAAATTAGTTCCTATTTAAAATCATCGTGATAAATTAAAATATGGCTATACAATTTGCCTTAATTTATGCTTCATCTGAAACGTTTGCTACAATAATCTACTTCTATATAATGTTATTTTACAAAGTTCTGAATAGTTCCATTTTATAATTAACCGTGCGTTGAAATACCTTTAAGTACATTCAATTTCGTATATTTATAATAGATAAATTTTGTTGGCCTTCAACCAAAAATCTGCAGGCATGAAGATGGTAAATAAACGATTTTTTAAATTGTCCGTGTGCTTATTATTTATTCCATTGATGGCTAGTATTATTACAAAGGTTCAGATTTGTAATGGTTCATGGTCAATATATCAACTTTGATGATAAAAAATATTATAGCTACAATTGCTCTTTTACTAATTGTTTTTCCCGCTGTTTATTCGCAAGCCCCTGCTATAGAATGGCAAAAGTGTTTTGGGGGAATAGGACCTCAAGGCTGTTACGATGCTCAAGTAACTACGGACGGTATTATAGCATGTGGCACTATTCAGTCTGCTGCAAATGGAGATATCAGTACTGATACTCACGGAGGAGGGGATTTCTGGATTGTAAACCTTGATCCTTCCGGAACTATTATTTGGGATAAAACGCTTGGCGGTACGAATGATGAAATTCCGCATAAGATACAACAAACGAGCGACGGGGGGTATATAGTTGTGGGGAGCACCAGGTCAAACAATACCGGAGATGTTGGCAGTAATCATGGGGGTTTAGACTATTGGGTTGTTAAATTGAATAATCTTGGTGCCATTGTATGGGCGAAGACTTTTGGGGGAAGTAATGACGATATAGCGTATGGTGTACAACAAACCAATGATGGAGGGTATATTGTTTGCGGAGAATCTTATTCAACAGATGGTGATATAACTGCTGCCCACGGAGACAGAGATTATTGGGTACTCAAATTAGATAGCTTTGGTAATCTTGTTTGGCAAAAATCGCTTGGAGGTAGTGGTGTTGATTTTTTTGCTAATTCTATAAAACAAACAACTGATGGTGGTTATATTGTAACAGGTGGAACCTCTTCAACCGATGGAGATGTATCAAATCCAAATGCGGTTTTTGGAATTGCATGGATCGTAAAATTAAATGCCGGAGGAAGCATTGAATGGCAAAAAACCTATGGTAGCCTTAGCACAGGAGAATACGGCTCTGGTATTTGTCAGACGAATGACGGCGGTTATGCTGCAACCGGTACTTGCTATGGAAACAGCGGAGACGTTACTGGCAACCATGGCCTTACAGATTTCTGGGTAATAAAGCTTGACGCCTTGGGAAACCTTATATGGCAAAAATCCTTTGGAGGAACTATGCTGGACGAACCAAAGTGCATCATACAATGCAGTGATGGAAATCTTCTCGTTACAGGATTGACTTTTTCAACAAACGGAGATATTACAGGAAATAACGGCAATGCCGATTACTGGGTTATCAAAGTTTCGATGACGGGGTCGCTGATATGGCAAAAAACGTTGGGAGGAAGTTCGGGAGAATTTGCTATGTCTATTTCAGAATCTGCCGATCATGGATATGTTATTGGGGGAAGTGCAAACTCAAGTAATTCAGGAGATGTGGGCACTAATCACGAAAGTGGATTCGGTGACTATTGGATTGTAAAACTTGTTGCTGACGTCGTGCCGGTAAAACTTACCCGTTTTGATGCAGTAGCAAAAGGCAATGATGTAATATGTGATTGGCAAACACAGATGGAGCAAAACAGCAGTTATTTTATAGTTGAACGAAGTAAAGATGCAATATTTTTTAACGAAGCTGGCAGTGTAAGGGCGGGGGGCAACAGTTCGTTGCCATTAAATTACAGCTTTACCGACAAAAATATTTTATTGGCTGATAATAATTACTTGTATTATCGCTTAAAAATGGTTGACATAGATGGAACTATTGAATACAGCAATATAGTAGCCGTTAAGCTAAAGCATTCTGCTGCATTAAGCGTTTACCCAGACCCGGTAGTTGACAAGATGGCTTTGAATTTTATATCAGACAGAAATGATAAGGCAGATCTTACGATATTTAATGCCACTGGAGTAAAAGTATATGAACATTCAATCGCAATAATTAAAGGGAGTAATACAGCGAATGTGAACGTACATTCATTTCCTGCAGGTGGTTATCTTATAGTATTAAAAGGGAGAAACCAATACTTTGCAAGGTTTATAAAAAATAAATAGTTGCAGCTGGCAAATATGAGTGATCATAAAAGAAAATGACAAAAAAATGTTCCAATGGATTTTGTACGAATTGTTGCAATATTATGATTAGCTGCCCGGATTTATTTTGACCTTTACATTATGACTGGAATACTTAAAATCAATATATAATTGATCGTAGGGAAATATTGTTGCAAAGCCATAACAACTAGAAAAGCGATCATCTATCATAGATGGCTATTGGCCGAAATTAGCATTAATTCAAACTGTCAAACTTGCCCTGGCTTTCTATTTTATTAAAAACCATTATTACAGTATCTTCCTTTTAAAGTAATTAAGACTTACGTATTGAAAATTTACTGTCCTTGATCAATATTCAATTCCTTCTTAGTACTTTTATCCCCGATGAATATATTCTTAGACGACAGGAAATGCAGGGAACAACTCTTTCCGTTCACCCATACAAGGCATGTTGCAGATATACGGATAGGAATACTTACTATCAAAGAAAAATGGGAGTTGCTGACAGGCGAAAGAATATTTACATCGCATGAAGATCTTCCGGGAAATGTACTTCATATACACGCCGATCTTATTCCAACACCCAAAAACTTCCATGCTATTTTAAGAGCAGCGAATGACAGGATATCGATGTTTGATAATGCTGAGATCCGCGTACTTCATCATCCCTGGAATATATTTCAGTATAACGACTGGGTCATCAGGCATGATTTTGATCTGCTCACGGAAAAGAGGAGATCACAACCGATATCTTCAACCAATCGTTTTACCAATGAAGAAAAAATTTTTATTGAAGAAGGCGCTGTTGTAGAACATAGTATTTTAAATGCTTCGACAGGGCCAATTTATATTGGAAAAAATGCAGTAGTCATGGAAGGCAGCCTTATACGTGGTCCGTTTTCATTGGGTGAACAAGCTGTTTTAAAAATGGGAAGTAAAATTTATGGCGCTACATCTGTTGGGCCATACTGTGTTGCGGCAGGTGAGATTAAGAATACTGTATTCTTTGAATTCAGTAATAAGGCACACGATGGCTATCTTGGAGATAGTGTGATAGGAGCCTGGTGTAATCTTGGAGCGGGTACTACCAACAGTAATGTAAAAAATACTGGTGGGGCCGTAAAGTATATTTTGGATAAAAACATGAAATCTATCACCGCAGGCAACAAAGCAGGGCTTTTAATGGGCGATTATAGCCGTGCAGCAATCAATACATCATTCAATACAGGATCAGTCGTTGGCGTTTGTTGCAATATATTTGGTTCACCCTTTCCTCCAAAATATATTGAAAATTTTTCGTGGGGGAATGAACGTTATCTCTTTGAAAAAGCATTAACAGATATTGAGAACTGGAAAAAAATGAAACAACAAAAACTTTCAGAAAAAGAAACAGCCATCCTTCAACAACTTTATTTATCAAATCAATAATATCATGCGCAAACAAATAGCTGCTGCAAACTGGAAAATGAACCTGACCCTTAAACAGGCTGAACAACTTACGGATGAATTAATAGCTACTGATCATTCATTGGGAGATGATCAGCTCGCCATTTTTGGAGTACCATTTCCATACCTGGTAAATATCAACGAAAAATTAAAAGGCGAATCAAACCTATATGTTGCAGCCCAAAATTGCGCAGCTACAAAAAATGGTGCTTACACAGGAGAAACAAGTACAGAAATGCTTGAAAGCATTGACATAAAATATGTGATCATCGGGCACAGCGAACGCAGGGAATATTATGGCGAAACAAACAGCATCCTCACAGAAAAAGTAAACCGTTCTTTTGAAAATAATTTAAAAGCGATCTTCTGTTGTGGTGAACCACTGAGTATCCGCGAAGCAGGTACACAAAACAGTTATGTTGAAACACAATTAAAGGAAAGCCTGTTTCATTTAAGCAAGGATCAAATGAATAGTTTCATCATTGCATATGAACCTATTTGGGCAATTGGTACAGGCAGAACAGCCAGCAGCGACCAGGCACAGGAAATGCATGCACATATCCGCAGTGTTATAGTTTCACAATTTGGAAATGAGATTGCAAATTCGGTTTCTATTTTATATGGCGGCAGTGTAAAAGCTGCAAATGCTTCGGACATATTCTCCAAACCAGATGTAGATGGAGGATTGGTAGGAGGGGCGAGCCTGGTGGCGGCGGAGTTTGCTTCGATTATTAACGCTTTGAAGAAATAGTAAGAGTTAAGAGGTTATACTATTCATGGCTTTTTTTAGATCTCAAGCTCTTCAATTTTAATATTCAATACACAACGTACAATATTCGATAATCAATAGAAATACAAACTCCTGAACATTGAATATTGTACGTTGTATATCGAATATTAAGTCAAAAACTTCAAGGTCTTAAAAGAAGCACTCACTATCCTAAACTGACAGCGGTATATTCATTCAATTTAGAAAGTTCCAAAACAGTACTATTATTAATTTCATTCCGATGGTACATTGGTAGAAACTTTGCTCCATAAATAATTTCTTCAAAAGTATATGAGCTTCTTGCAACAACAGTGTTGCTGAACATATCATCGAAAGCTTTTACAAATAACAATATTTCTCCGTGGGTATTTTTAAAATCAGTTTCGGAAAAATTATGCAAGGGACTATTCTCTGTTATAGGATGAACAATTGTCCAACTTAATGTAAGCGCATTTACTTTATCAATTTCAAGGTCAAGCGGAAAAAATTTATTTACAAGTTTACCATTTTCTTCTACCATCATACCGAGGGTGAGTTTTGCTTCGGCATCAGTAAGTGTTGTGTTTTTAAAAGGCGATAATCGAAACATCAGTGCTGTAATTTCTTTATAAGGGGCAACAACTGCATTGTGAGAAAATTTTAAATAGGCTTTTGGCCTGCTAAATCTTCCATACATCAGGCCGGTTGCAACTGCAAAACTTAATAAGCCAATAAGCGCCTGGAATGCAGCTACAGCACTTGTTGCAAAACCTACAGGACTTATTCGTCCATAACCAACAGTAGTAAATGTTTGAGAACTGAAAAAAAATGTTTCAATAAATTTTTCAACGGCAGAATTGGTTTCTTCAAGGCCGGTAAGATGCTCCACGCCTACCATATAATAAATAACTGTAAAGCCAACATTAACCAGGATATAAAATAAAAGCACTGTAATAAAAAAACGTGTTCTCGACATAGACAACATACTGTGAAACCAACTATATTGTTCTAAAACACCCAGTCCTGTCTTTTTTATATTTGGTTGCCCATCTTTATTGAGGAAGCGGCCACCATAACTTGATGCATTTTCGCCAAAGCCTGTGTTTATAGATGTTTTAGCCTTAGAATTAATTTTTCGCAGCAATGCCATAACTTTTCATTAATTTTTGTTTTGTAATTTAAAGAATTACCAAACAAATTTGCACTAAAATAAAGGGCCAGGTAGATCCGGCCACCATTCATGATAAATATTGCTAAAATTTTAAAACACAATGTCATTGGCAAATTGCTGAATCACATCATTGTTTTTTTGATCAATATTTTCATCGTCAGGATATTGGGAGCAGCAGGAAGCGGGCCTTATTTTAATGAGCTTTATGTATTGAATTTTGTTGTTTTTATTTTTAGTGCCGGACTTGATTATTCAGTTATAGCATTGATTTCACAAGAGCCGAAGTTATTACCTGTCATTCATAAAATGTTGTTTCGGGCAATACTGTTATTCTCTGCCGTTATGTTGTTTTATGTATTTGTGTTGCTGCCTTATTCAAATAATTATTTCAAACAACCTTCTCTTTCCATTCTCTTTTTCAGCATTGGTAATTTACTGCTGATATTTTACCAGGGCGTTCTATCTGCTTTAAAAAAATTCAACAGGCAGAATATTATTTTATGTGTGACAAATATCCTGTTCCTTGGATGGCTGCTTCTTTTTTCACAACACAAAACACAGGGCAACATACATACAGTAGAGGATACTTATGCAATATTGTTTTTTTTACAAGGAGTACTCATGTGGGTATTTAGCCGCACTGGTTCGATGCCGCTAACAGTTTCCGTTAGCTGGAATGTGTTTATAAGGCCAGGCATTTACATCATGGCCTCGTCATTGGTTTATTTTGCTTTTTTAAGAATAGATAATTTTTTTGTACAAAAATATACAGATAATATAACGCTGGGCAACTATGTACAATGCGGAAAAATAGGGCAGTACTTTTTATATTTTTCATCTGTCATCAGCTCTACATTATTGCCATTTATTTCTTCTGAAACAGTTGGCAGTTCTTTTACTGAATGGAAAAAGATGATGAGGCCGTATATTATACTTTTGAGTGCAGGTGCTTTGGCGATTGCATTATTTGGTAAAAGCTGTTTTCCATTATTATTCGGAAATGATTTTAAAGACATGTATCCTTTCATGATCATCCTGTTGCCTGGATTTGTTTGCCTTGGCATGCTCACCTTAATAAATGCTGTTTATATTGGAAAAGGAAATATAAGGAAGATCCTTACAGGTGATCTTTTCGGGCTGATCATGGTCATGGGATTTGATGCATGGCTCGTACCAAAATATGGCGCTTATGCAGCAGCTATAATAAGCTCTGTTGCCTATTGCCTGGTATTCCTTTATTTGCTTATGAATTTTAAAAAACAATTTTCTTTACCAGCTAAAACATCTGAGATCATTGAGATCTGACCGAATGAAAAAATCTTTTTTATATAAACTCTTTAAACATTCCAGGATCGGGTTTGCATTTGTAATAATATTTATGTTGTGTTATGCGATCCTGTTCTATAAAAAAATGGACACTACTTTTTTCCCTTATAACAGCATGTTCGCTATTGATTTTAATAAAAAATATACAGCTACGACTTACATGGTGAAGGTAAATGGAATGCCTGTTAAAATAACGCATCATCCATATTGGAAAAAAGATTTTTTAGAAGAGTCCCTGTACAATTACAGCAAATACAAAGTGAATCATAATATGCTTTTTATGAATGATTATTTAGATGCAAAGGTTTCGGGCAATGAAAGAAAAATATTTTTATCCAAAAAACTGATCCCGGATAAAACTGCTGCTGAACAATGGCTGCCCTGGTATATTCAATTTGCAGGATATACAATTCCAACTGGTGCGGCAATAGAATTATGGCAATACGATCTTATTTTTGAAAACAATACTGCTATAGTAAAAGATTCTTCCAGTATTTATAAAACCATTTTTATAAATGCTCAATAAAAGACCAGGTACAATCTTTACTGCACAACTCAGGATATTATTCTGTATCGTGTTATTTGAGTTTGTATTATTTATTTTTTCAGGCGTAAGTTTTTCTTTTCTACATGGGGATCCATTTTTTAGCCTTGGTGCAGATCCTGCTTCCTGGATCGTTTATGGATTGAACATCCCACAATTTATTATCGGGCACCAATGGGCTGGTCTTTCTCTTGATGCTTTAACGATATTGTTATTGCTATTATTGATCCGTAATCCTTTTAATAACAAGGTGGCTTTGGGGTTACTTATACTACTATTCCTTTTTTATATAAGCCTGATGGGTTATTTGACTCACAGAAATTATCAGTTCGGTTTTTTTGTAGTGTTTATCCCTTTTATTTTCAGGAAGGATATTGATAAATTTTTTGCGTTTGAAGGTATCCGTTACTTTCTGTTGTTTTTTTATTTTTCTGCTGCTTTTTTAAAACTGTCAAATAATTCATTGGCTGATCCTGCTCATTTCAGCCATATGTTAAGCACCCAGTTCACGCCTTATTTTGTAGAAGCTAATACAGGATTGCGGACCAGTATTAACCTATACTTCATCAACCATATCCAGGTATCTTTTGCTTTATACCTGTCTTCATTTCTAATAGAATTAATTGTAATAGCCGGTTTTTTCACTAAACGCTTTGATAAATGGCTGGCCATATTGGTGCTCGCTTTTCATTTTATGAGTTGGCTGATCATGGATATCGCCCCATTTGGTCAAGCTGGGTTTATATGCCTCTTATTCTTCAGCAAATCTTTCAAGTCCAATTTTGCCGGAAAAAATGAATCTCATTGATTTTCATACACTATTGTACTAATAACCAACAGTTTAAAGTAAGTCAATGCTAAAACAGGGCAATTGAAACCGACCTTTCATTTCCGTTTGATAACCAGCAGGCCCCTTTGGGAAAAAATAAAAAAAAATACGTAAATATTTGTTATTTTCGTGCTTGATTTAGTGTAAAAGCTTTGCAGCTTACCCCCTAAGTATCCTGTCTTAAATCGAAATTTTTCCAATCAACTTGTGACCCATCAGGCATAGACCAATGCTATTCAATTTGTAAATCTTTATGATTTTATTAATTGCATAGTTCACTATATAATTCAAGAATATCTAACTAAATTAAGAAAAGAGAAAATTATCAAAACATGCTAAACCTTTTTACACGTTTCGCACTTATCGTTTCCATACTGTTTTTATTCGCAGGCAAAGCTTCTGCGAATGATTCTGATGTTGTCAATTGCAACCATGTATGGAAGGTGGTTATACTAGGTTCATCTTCTGCATATGGATATGGGGCAACTGTTTATGATAGTGCGTGGGTTGGCAAATTTACCGCCTATTTACAGCGGAAAAATTCACAGAACGTAGTTTATAACTTTGGAGTACCTGGTTATACGACTTACCAGAATTTATGCCCCACCGGTTTTATTCCGCCTGCGAACAGGCCTGTACCAAATACTTCGTTTAATATCACTGCAGCATTGGCTGTTCATCCCGATGCCATTATTATCAACATGCCATCCAACGATGCAGCAAATGATTACTCGGTTGCAGAACAACAGGCAAATTTTGAAAGAGCTGTGCATCTTGCCGATTCAGCAAATATTCCTGTTTGGGTTACCACCACCCAGCCAAGAAATAATATGACGGTATCCCAGGCAGCTTCGCAGATAGCAATGAGGGACTGGATCTATACAAGGTTTGGCGATAAGGCGGTAGATTTCTGGACAACGATTGCCAATGGTGATGGTTCGATCGTACCTTTTTATGATTATGATTATGCACACGTAAATAATGCAGGTCATGAGATTTTATATAAAAGAATGAAAGGGGAAACGATATTAGATTCATTGTGTGGAAGGATTACCCAAACACTGGTTGTAAGAGCAGGAAATGATGTTTCACTTTCTTTACCGGCAAACAGTACAATTTTGAATGGTAACGGTACTTTTAGTTCTCTGGGAGGTGTTGTTACCAGCTATAACTGGCAGATGATATCCAGTCCTATTGGTTCTACTCCATTATTTGGAACTCCAAATAGTGTGAGTACTTCAGTTAGTAATTTGATTGAAGGAAGGTATTCTGTCTCGCTAACGGCTACGGATAATGCTTTTAATATCAAATCAGATACAGTAAATATAGTTGTAAGTTCCAGGATATTAATTGATTTCGGTCCTGATATTACAGCAACACCAGATGTAAATGGTAATTATTGGAACAGCATTATTAATGCACAGCCTGGTATAAAACTTACTAATGCAGTTACAAGGGATAATTCTGCTACCACAATAGGATTAGAAGTTGTGAACAGGATTGATGGAACATTTAATGTTGCCGGACCTGGAACCAATACGGGCAATACACTCGGTGCTTTAAATGATTACCCTGCAACTGTAACGAGTGACTTTGCATTTTCAGAGGCAAGTGGTACCAACGGGCAATGGAAAATTACGGGTCTCCAGTCTACCAAGCAATACACCATAAAATTCTGGGGAACCAGAACAGTTTCAGATGATCGCATTATCCAGATAAAGAGAGCAGACCAATTAACATGGCAGGAATATAATGCAACAAATAATTCAATTTATACAAACGGTGCAACTTTTACTTTTTCAGGAAAAACACAAATGTCTTTTGATATTCGTACCAAAGGAGGAAGTCCATTTGGATATATTTGTCTTATTGATATAACAAGAACGACTCCAGCACTTTCCTATAATATACCGCCAGTGGCAAAAGCGAGTGATGTAACAGTTTCTTTGCCTAACACAACAGGTACTTTAGATGGTTCTCCTTCAAGTGATGATGATGGTAATATTGTTGCCTATAATTGGACACAGCTTAGCGGACCTACAACAGTAGGTATTGTTTCTCCAAATACAGCAATAACTGCTATTAATAATTTAGTGGAAGGCGTTTATACGTTCCAGCTAAGTGTAACAGATGACAGCACTGCAATATCATCATCAACTGTAACGGTGAATGTCAATTCAAGGATATTATTTGATATTGGCCCGAGTACTATTTTCTCGCCAGATGCAGGAGGTAAATACTGGAATAATGTTGTGGATGGGTTGCCTGGTGTAAAGATTGCGAATGCCTTAAGTACCGGTAATGTATCAACGGGATTAAGCCTGGAGGTCATTAACAGGATCGATGGAACATTTAATACTGCAGGTCCTGGTACAAATACAGGAAATACCGGTGGGGATGTGGGTGATTATCCTATTGATGCAATAACTGATTTTGCATTTGCACATCCAACTGCAACAAATGGCCAATGGAAAATTGCCGGGCTTGATAGTACAAGACAATACACCATTAAATTCTGGGGAACAAAAACAGGTGTTTCAGATGAGCGTATTATTAAAATAAAACGTTTTGATGAACCTACAGGCGTTCAATACGACGCAAGAAATAACAGCGATTATAATAACGCAGCCGTTTTTGTATTTACAGGTAAAAAAGAAATGACTTTTGATATATCAGTAGATGCAAACAGTGCATTCGGATATATTTCGGTAGTGGATATTAAAGCGACAACTCCGCCAATTGAATGTGGCCCTGTTGTCTCAATTGTATCAAACCAGGCAGTTGCATTTTGTTCGGGATCTTCCATAACATTCACCAGTTCTGTGTTAAGAGGTGGTACAGCCCCCACTTATCAATGGAAGAAAAATGGAGTAAACATTACTGGTGCTACAGCACCAACTTATACAACAACTACATTAATGAATAATGATCATATAAGTTGTTTTGTAACAGCAAATACAGATTGCTCATCAGGAACAACTTCAACCTCTAATGTAGTTACGGCTGCTATACTTCCAATCGTACCAATGGCAGGTACTATTTCGGGGCCAACTTCTATTTGTGCTCTGGTTAATTCGGCAACAAATGCTATTTATTCAATAGCGCCTTTAACGAATGCAACTATTTATATCTGGACAGTTCCTGTTGGTGCAACGATTATATCTGGCCAGGGAACTACAAGCATTGCCGTTAGTTTCAATAGTAATTTTGGTACAGTTGATACAATCAGTGTTTATGGTGGTTTTTGTACAAACAGTCCTCCCCGTAAACTGGTAATAACAAAAACACTTCCAGCTATACCTGGTTCAATTACAGGGCCTACAGATGCATGTCCTTTTGTTGGGCAGGTAACAAATGCAGTTTATTCGATTGCAGCAGTACCAGATGCAACATCATATACCTGGACAGTACCTACAGGTGCCACAATTGAAGCAGGACAAGGTAGTACAAGCATACAGGTTACTTATAACAGTGCATTTGTTTCAGGAAGTATAAAAGTTACAGCAGATGCAGCTTGCGGAAGCAGGGCTCCAAGATTACTAACAATTACAAGGCTTACTCCAGGAACTCCATCAACTATAACAGGATCTACCAATGCATGTACTTATCTTGGAACAAATACACAGGTAAGTTATTCAATTGCTCCGGTTAATCATGCAAGTTCATATACCTGGACATTACCCGCTAACGTTAGTTTGGTAAGCGGCCAGGGTACAACAAGTATCCTTGTTACTTTCGGATCAGGCTTTACAACATCAGCAATAAAAGTAAAAGCAGTATCAAATTGTTTTGTTAGTTCAGACAGATCATTAAATGTTACAACTACGAAAAGTTCAACACCTGGTACTATAACAGGCCCTGCAAATGCATGTTCTTTAATAAATTCACCAGACCTGGCTACTTATACAATACGTAAAGTATCAAATGCTTTATCTTATATATGGAATGTACCTGCAGGTGCAATTATCATTTCGCATCCGGGTGGGGCAGGATTGAATGATACTATTATCACTGTATCGTTTGATAATAATTTTATTAGTGGCACAGCCATTTCTGTACAATCAGCGGGATGTGTACCAAGTGCTGCCAAAACGCTTACTGTTTTAAGAACCGGAAGCCTTTCAACACCAACTGCAATAACAGGCATTACAAACCCATGTTCAATTGCAGGTACTGCTACAACAACAAATTATGCAATACCAAAAGTAACGGGAGCAACATCCTATAACTGGGTATTGCCTTCAGGAGCTACCGCTTCACATCCAAATGGAGCAGGAGCAAATGATACTGTCGTCTCTGTTTCTTATGCATCTAATTTTATTACAGGTTCAATTACGGTAGCTGCTGCAAATGCGTGCGCATCTTCAGCAACAAGATCATTGGTTATAAAAGCACTATTACCCACAACAAAACCAGTTATTACCGGACCCACAGATCCTTGTGTTTGGATCGGCACTCCTGGCGCTACTTATACAATCAAACCAATTGCAAATGCAACCAGTTACACATGGACTGTTCCATCTCAAGGCACCAGTGTAGCGCATCCTAACGGTTTGGGTATAAATGATACTATTATCATTGTGACATATACTTCTAATTTCACAACTGGAAGTATTACTGTAAGAGCAGATGCAAATTGCGGAAGCACTTCTACAGTTTCACTTACACTTGTAAGGAAATTGCCATCAGTTCCGGGAGCAATTACGACAACATTGATCAGCGCATGTCCTAACCGGGTTTATTCTTATTCAGTTCCGGCATTGCCAACAAATGCTACATCAATAACCTGGGCAGCACCTTTAGGAGGAACGATAACAAGCGGACAAGGCACAACGACGGTAACAATCAGTTACTCCCCATTAGCAATCTTATCAGTTGTTAGCGCAGTAGGCACAAATAACTGTGGAAATGGATCTGCTGCAAGAAATCTAACAATAAGTTTACCAATGTGTATACTTGCTAAACAAGCTAGTCCCGGCATTGCAGGTAAAGGAAATAAAGAAGAAATCAAAGTTGAAGAAGTTTCTGCAGGTTTAGATGTAAATGTAATGCCAAACCCAACTTACAATGCGTTTAAATTAATAGTTACAAGCAATGAAAAAACGACTCCGATCTTTTTACGTATATCAGATATTAGCAATAAAATGATTGAAATAAAAACCGGTATTACTCCCGGTCAAACGATCTCGATTGGGGGTGATTATATGAAGGGTGTTTATATTGGAGAGGTTATACAGGGTGATAAACATAAAATAATAAAACTGGTTAAACTATAGAAAAATCAATATTAAAACGGGGCCGCCTTTTCGGGGCGGCCTTCTTAAGAAAATAAAAAAACAATTCATTTTTTTAATTATGTTTGTGAACGAATGTTGCTCCTGACTAATTCTTGAAACTCACCAGATTATCCTGTCTATAAATCAGCCATCCCATTTTCTTAAACCCCTGTCCAATTTATACCTGTATCTTTTTTTTATGAGATACCAATGCTTACCGATTTATTAAATACTATTTAGGAAAATAAAAGAAAGATTATGCTTAACCTCGCCTCAAGATTAACACTTATTATTTCATTCCTTTTTTGTTTTGCAGGTAAAGCCTCAGCAAACGATTCAGATATCGTAAACTGCAACCATGCCTGGACGGTAGTAGTGTTGGGATCATCAACCGCATTTGGTACTGGTGCAAGTACCTACGATAGCTCATGGGTAGGAAAGTATACTGCATATTTATCCAGGAAAAACAGTAACAATATTGTTTATAACCTGGGTATTCCTGGATTTACGACCTACCAGAATTTATGTCCCACAGGTTTTGTTCCACCTGCAAATCGTCCTTCTCCAAATAGTTCGTTTAATATTACTGCTGCATTGGATCTTCACCCGGATGCTATCATTATTAATATGCCGTCCAATGACGCATCAAACGGATATACTGTACAGGAGCAACAGGATAATTTTGAAAGGACCATGCATTTGGCTGATTCTGCAAACGTACCTGTCTGGGTTACAACCACCCAACCTAGGAACAATATGAGTGGAGCACAGGTTGCCAATTTGATTGCAATGCGTGACTGGATCAGCACCAGGTTTGCAAATAAAGCAGTAGATTTTTGGTCAACTGTAGCAAATGGAGATGGGTCAATTGTAACCTTTTATGATTTTGATGATGTGCATATGAATAATGCAGGTCATAATCTATTTTATACCAGGATAAAAGCAGAGACAATCCTGGATTCACTATGTATCAGAACTACGCCAACCCTTGTTGCAAATGCAGGTAGTGATATATCTGTTATTCTGCCTGCAAGCAGTACTAACTTAGATGGCAGTGGTTCATTCAGTTCTCTTGGTGGGGTTATTACTAATTACCAATGGCTCCAGGTATCTGCGCCAAATGGTTCTAATGCACAAATCGTTTCGCCTGCAAGTGCGATTAGTTCGCTCACTAATTTAACTGAGGGACGATATTCATTTTCATTAACTGTAACAGACAATTCTCTTAATGTAAAAACAGATACCGTAGATGTTGTAGTTAGTTCAAGGATATTGATCGAACTAGGCCCTGATGTTACCTCATCTCCTGATGCAAATGGTAATACATGGAATACGCTAACCCAAACACAAACCGGTTCCGGTTTCTCAAATGCTGTTACTACCGGTAACGCAGCTACTACAATTGGTTTACTTGTTGTGAACAGGATTGATGGAACTTTTAATGTTGCAGGACCAGGAACAAATACTGGCAATACCACAGGTGCTGTTGGCGATTACCCGGCTACGGCAACCAGCGATTTTTCTTTTGCAGAAACTAGTGCAACAAATGGCCAGTGGAGAATTACCGGACTTGAAAGCACCAAACAATACACGATCAAATTCTGGGGAACAAGAAGTGTTCCTGATGACCGCATTATCCAGATAAAACGTGCCGATCAATCTACCTGGCAGGAATACAATGCTGCCGGCAATACAAATTATAGCACATCTGCAATATTTACATTTTCAGGTAAATCGCAAATAACTTTTGATATCAGGGTAAAATCCGGTAGTCCATTTGGATATATATCTGTAATAGATATTACCAGGACAACTCCGTTGATCGCTCTCAATGTTCCTCCTACAGCAATAGCCAATGATGTAAATGTAGCATTGCCAGCTACAAGCGGAACACTTGATGGAAGTGCTTCAAGCGATGATGATGGAAACATAACAAATTACCTATGGACACAGACATCCGGACCTTCTGTTGCACAAATAGTAAATCCAGGAAATGCCGTTACCGTTGTAAATAACCTGGTTGAAGGTATTTATACCTTTCAACTAACGGTAACCGATGATAGCACTGCTACTGCATCAACCAGCATAACCCTTACTGTTAATTCAAGGGTATTGTTTGATTTTGGTCCGGATGCTACACCAGCACCAGATGCAGGTGGAAAATTCTGGAATAATATTATAAATGCCCAGGAAGGTATCAAAATAGCCAACGCTGTTACTACTGGTAATACGACTACAGGCATAAGCCTTGAAATTGTGCATAGAATTGATGGCACTTTCAATACTGCCGGCCCCGGAACAAATAATGGAACTACTACAGGAGCCGTTGGTGATTATCCCACAACTGCCACAGCAGATTATGCTTTCGCTCATCCAAGTGCAACAAATGGACAATGGAAAATAGCAGGTCTTGACAATACAAAACAATATACCATTAAGTTCTGGGGAACAAAGACTGGCATTTCAGATCAACGTTATATACAGATCAAACGTGCAGATGAAACAGATTATCAGCAATACGATGCTTTTAATAATAGTGATTTTAATAATGCTGCTGTTTTTACATTCACAGGTCAGACAGAAATGTTATTTGATATTAAAGTAAGAGACGGAGATGCTTTTGCTTATATTTCTGTTGTTGATATTAAAATCACAACTGCAACTGTAACTTGTACGCCTTCAGTTTCTATAGTTGCAAACCCTTCAGTTGCTATTTGTCCTGGTACTTCAGTAACATTTACAGCTACTCCAACAAATGGAGGTAATGCGCCGGCATATCAATGGGTTAATGGGGTTACTCCAATTGGTGGAGCCACTGGAAGTACTTATACCTCATCTTCTTTTGCTAATGGAGATGTGATTAGTGTTGTCCTTACATCAAATGATCCATGTGCCGCTGGAGCCATTACTACATCGAATTCTATTATGATGAATGTGAATCCTGAGTTGCCGGTAAGTGTAAATATTGCTTCTGACCTGGGTAATACAATTTGCGACGGCACGGCTGTAACGTTTACGGCTAGCCCAACAAATGGGGGAGATACTCCAACATACCAATGGTTTAATGGAGCTTCCCCGATCATTGGAGAAACTAGCAGTACTTATACCTCATCTACATTAATAAATGGCGATGCAATTAGTGTAGTACTAACTTCTAATGCAACCCCATGTGCTATAGGAAACCCTGCTACATCAAATACAATTACTATGACAGTGAATCCATACTTACCAGTTAGCGTAAGTATTGCTGCTGATCCAGGTAATATTATTTGTGATGGCACATCGGTAACATTTACGGCTACCCCAACAAATGGGGGAGATAACCCAACTTTCCAATGGTTCAATGGGCCTTCTCCAATCATTGGTGAAACAAGTAGTACTTATACTTCATCTGCTTTAGTAAGTGGTGATGCTATCAGTGTGTTATTGGCATCTGACATTAGCCAGTGTACAACAAATAATCCTGCAACATCGAATATCATTACTATGACGGTAAATCCGAACTTACCAGTAAGTGTAAGTATTGCGGCTAACCCGGGTAATATAATTTGCAATGGCACAGCAGTAACGTTTACAGCTAGCCCAATAAATGGAGGTAATACTCCAGCATATCAATGGTTCAACGGCACTTCTCCGATCATTGGAGAAACTGCCAGCACATATACTTCTTCAACTTTAGTTAATGGAGATGCAATCAGCGTGGTTCTAACATCAAATGCAACTCCATGTGCAACAGGTAGCCCCGCTACTTCAAATACCTTTATCATTACAGTAAATCCGATCTTACCGGTAAGTGTAAGCATTGCAGCAAATCCAGGTAATACAGTTTGTCTTGGTACTTCAGTAACATTTACGGCTACCCCAACAAACGGCGGAAATAATCCTACATACCAATGGTTCAGTGGCATTTTGCCAATCCTTGGTGCAACTGGTAATACATATACTTCATTGGCTTTAATTAATGGAGAAGCAATAAGCGTTGTAATGACTTCTAATGCACTGTGTACAACCGGTAATCCTGCTACATCAAATACGATTGTTATGTCGGTTAACCTGGTCTTACCGGTAAGTGTAAGTATTTCGGCAAATCCCGGCAATACAATTTGTGCCGGCACTTCAGTTACATTCACGGCTACCACAACAAATGGCGGAAATAGTCCAACTTATCAATGGTTCAATGGTGCTTCTCCTATCATTGGAGAAACGGCCAATACTTATACTTCATCAACCCTTGTTAATGGAAATGCAATCAGGGTTGTACTAACGTCAAATATTTTATGTGGAACTGGTAATCCTGCTACATCGAATACCATTAATATGACAGTTAACCCGAACTTACCGATAAGTGTAAGTATTTCGGCGAACCCAGGTAATATAATTTGTGGTGGTACAGCAGTAACGTTTACGGCTAGCCCAATAAATGGCGGGAACAATCCTGCATACCAATGGTTCAATGGTACAAACGCTATCATAGGCGAAACTGGTAGTACATATACTTCTTCAGCTTTGGTTAATGGAGATGCAATTAGCGTGGCCCTAACATCAAATGCAACACCATGTGCAACAGGTAATCCTGCTGTATCGAATAGCATCAGCATGACCGTAAACCCGAACTTACCGGTAAGTGTAAACATTACGGCTAATCCGGGTAATGTAATTTGTGATGGTACATCTGTTGCGTTTACTGCTACTCCAGCAAATGGGGGAGATAGCCCAACATACCAATGGTTCAACGGAGCTAATGCAATCATTGGAGAAACAGCCAGCACTTATATCACATCTAATCTAATAAATGGAGATGCGATCCATGTAGTGTTAACCTCAAATGCCACACCATGTACAACAGGTAATCCTGCTACATCGAATTCCATTGGCATGACAGTCAACCCGAACTTACCAGTAAGTGTAAGTATTGCGGCTGATCCTGCTAATATAATTTGTGATGGAACGCCTGTAACGTTTACGGCTAGCCCAACAAATGAGGGAGACATTCCAACTTATCAATGGTTCAATGGTACTACTCCAATCATTGGAGAAGCAGGCAATACTTATAATTCTTCTGCTTTGATTAATGGAGATGTGATCAGCGTGATGCTAACGTCAAATGCTGCACCATGTGCAATAAACAATCCTGCCACATCGAATGCGATTACAATGACCGTGAATCCACTCTTACCTGTAAGTGTAAGTATTACGTCAAATCCTGGTGATGTTATATGTGATGGTACATCTGTAACGTTTACGGCTAGCCCAATAAATGGAGGAGACAATCCAACATACCAATGGTTCAATGGAGCTAATGCAATTATTGGACAAACAGGCAGTTCTTATACTTCAACTACTTTAGTTAATGGAGATGCAATAAGCGTGGTATTAACTTCGAATGCATCGCCTTGCCCGGTAAACAATCCTTCTACATCAAATACTATTACGATGACAGTGAACCCACTGTTACCAGTAAGTGTGATTCTTGATTCGAATCCGAGGAATGTAATTTGTGATGGTACAACTGTAGTATTTACTGCTACCCCAACAAATGGTGGAAGTAATCCTACATACCAATGGTTTAATGGAGCAAATCTAATCATTGGAGAAACTGCCAGCACATACAGTTCTTCTACTATACAAAATGGAAATGTGATCACTGTGATTGTAACTTCCAATGAAGCATGTGCCATCAACAATCCTGCTACATCCAATCCAATCTTAATAACATTTACTTCAACGCTACCGGTAAGTGTGACCATTGCTCCCGATGCAGGAAGTACAGTTTGTGAAGGAACACCCGTGACTTTTACAGCGAATCCAACTAACGGTGGCGTTTTCCCGGAATACCAATGGTATAACGGAGTAACTCCAATTGATGGAGAAACAAGTGGCACTTACGCTTCATCTACTTTGGTTAATGGGGATGCGATCAGTGTTGTATTAACTTCAAGTTTAGCATTCTGCTTAACAAACAATCCGGCTTCATCGAATACGATCAATATGACAGTTAACCCTAATCAGCCTTCAAGCGTGAGCATATCGGCCAACCCGGGTAATACTATTTGTAATGGTTCAACAGTAATATTTATAGCAACTCCAACTAACAGTGGTAATAATCCAACATACCAATGGTTCAATGGATCCAATCCCATCATTGGAGAAACTGCCAGCACATATACTTCTTCTACATTAATTAATGGAGATGCGATCAGCGTAGTACTTACGTCAAGTGTATTATGTACAACCCCTGCTACATCAAATACCATTACCATAATTGTAAGCCAGAACTTACCAGTTAGTGTAAGCATTGCAGCTGATCCGGGTGAAGTAATTTGCCAGGGAACTTCAGTAACATTTACGGCTACCCCTGTAAATGGTGGAATTAATCCTACCTACCAATGGCTTAATGGAGTAAATCCAATTATTGGAGAAACAGGCAGCACTTACACTAGTTCTACATTGGCAAATGGAGACCTGATACGTGTAGTATTAACATCAAGTGAAACAACGTGTGCTACTGGTAACCCAGCTACATCAAATTCTATTTTCATGAAAGTGAGCCAAAACTTACCAGTTAGTGTAAGTATTGCAGCAAATCCTGGTAATTCAATTTGTGATGGTTCCACGGTTACTTTTACAGCTACTTCTGTTAACGGTGGAAATAATCCATCATACCAATGGTTCAATGGAGCAAACCCTATTATCGGGGCAACAGGTATCACATACACTTCTTCTACTTTGGTAAATGGAGATGCAATTAGCGTGGTGCTAACATCAAATGTAACTTGTACAACAGGTAACCCGGCTACTTCAAATACGATCAACATAACGGTTAACCCTAACTTACCTGTAAGTGTAAGCATTGCTGCAAATACAGGCAATGCAATTTGCAGAGGTACTACTGTAACGTTTACCGCTAACCCGGCAAATGGCGGAAACAACCCAACATATCAATGGTTCAATGGTGCCAATGCAATTATTGGAGAAACTGCCAGCACGTATACTTCCAATACATTGTCAGATGGAGATGCAATCAGCGTTGTATTAACATCTGATGCAGAACCATGTGCAACAGGAAGCCCGGCCACATCGAATACTATTATCATGACAGTTAGCCAAAACCTGCCAGTTAGTGTAAGTATTGCAACAAATTCTGGTAATGCAATTTGCGAAGGTACATCTGTAACGTTTACGGCTATTCCAACAAATGGTGGTGGTAATCCAACATACCAATGGTTCAATGGAACCAATGCGATCATTGGAGAAACAGGGAGCACATATACGTCTTCTTCATTGGTAAATGGAGATGCAATAAGTGTTACATTAACATCAAGCATAGTTCCTTGCACAACGGGTAGCCCGGCTACTTCGAATACGATAACAATGTTTGTAAATCAGAATTTGCCAGTGAGTGTAAGCATAACGGCAAATCCTGGGAATACGATTTGTACAGGTACATCAGTAACGTTTACGGCTAGCCCGTTAAATGCTGGAAATAATCCGGCATACCAATGGTTCAACGGAGCTTCTTCAATCATTGGAGCTACCGCCAACACCTATACTTCTTCTACATTGGTAAATGGAGATGCAATCAGCGTGGTACTAACTTCAAATGCAACTTGTACCACAGAAAACCCTGCTACTTCCAATACCATCACAATGACGGTTAACCAGACGCTGCCAGTTAGTGTAAGCATTGCAGCAAATCCGGGAAATACAATTTGTACAGGTACAGCGGTAACGTTTACGGCTACCCCGATCAATGGAGGAAATAACCCGGCATATCAATGGTTCAATGGTGCAAATGTTATCATTGGTCAAACAGGAGACACATATACTTCATCTGACTTGACAAATGGAGCTGCGATCAATGTGGTATTAACATCAAATGCAGCGCCTTGTGCATCTGGAAATCCAGCTACTTCTAATACGATCACAATGACCGTTGGCCAGAACTTACCTGTAAGTGTTAGCATTGCAGCAAATTCCGGTAATACAATTTGTAGTGGTACATCAGTAACATTTACGGCAACAGCAACGAATGGCGGAAGTAATCCTGCATACCAATGGTTCAATGGCGCAAATGCTATTCCTGGGGAAACAGGCAACTTATATACTTCTTCTACATTAGTAAATGGGGATGCTATCAGTGTAGTGTTAACTTCAAGTACAACACAATGTACAACTGGTAGTCCGGCTTCTTCTAATACGATCACGATCACAGTCAACCCGAGCTTACCAGTAAGTGTAAGTATTTCGGCTAATCCTGGTAATTCAATTTGTAATGGTACATCTGTAACGTTTACGGCTAGCCCAACAAATGGAGGAAACAATCCTTCATACCAATGGTTCAATGGCGCAAATGCTATTATTGGAGCTACAGGCAGCACATATACTTCTTCTACATTAGCAAATGGAGATGCGATCAGTGTAGTGTTAACTTCAAATGCAACAATATGTACAACAGGTAATCCTGCCACATCTAATAGCATTACAATGACGATTAATCAAAATTTACCAGTTAGCGTGAGCATTGATGCTAATCCGGGCAATACAATTTGTAGTGGTACTTCTGTAACATTTACCGCTACTCCAACGAACGGTGGTAATAATCCAACCTATCAATGGTTCAATGGCGCAAATGCTATTATTGGAGCAACAGCCAGCACATATACTTCTTCTTCATTGGTAAATGGAGATGCGATCAGTGTGGTGTTAACTTCAAATGCAACTACATGTGCAACAGGAAATCCTGCTACTTCAAATACGATTACTATTTCAGTTAATCAAAACTTGCCAATCAGTGTAAGTATTGCTGCTAATCCTGGTAATACGATTTGTAGCGGTATATCTGTAACGTTTACGGCTAGCCCAACAAATGCAGGAAACAATCCTACATACCAATGGTTCAATGGAGCTAATCCTATTAATGGAGCAACTGCGAGCACATACACTTCTTCTACATTGGTAAATGGAGATGCAATCAGCGTTGTATTAACAGCAAACGGAATACCTTGTACTACCGGCAGCCCGGCTACATCGAATACGATAACCATGTCGGTCAATCAAACCTTACCAGTAAGCGTAAGTATTTCAGCCAATCCTGGAAACACAATCTGTAGTGGCATCCCGGTAACGTTTACGGCTAGCCCAACAAACGGAGGCAACAACCCAATATATCAATGGTTCAACGGAGCAAATCCTATTAATGGTGCTACAGGTAGCACATATACTTCTGCGGCTTTGGCAAATGGAGATGCGATCAGCGTAGTGTTAACGTCAAATGCATCATGTACAACTGTTAATCCAGCTACATCCAATACAATTACAATGACCATTACATTGAATACGCCAGCAACTGTAAGCATTACTGCTAATCCGGGAAGTAATATTTGTGCAGGAGCTTCAGTAACGTTTACGGCTACAGCGGTGAATGCTGGTGTTTCACCATTATACCAATGGACAAAAAATGGATCTCCTGTTATAGGAGCAAATGTTTCTACTTATACTGTTGCAGGCCTTGTTAGCAATGATGTTATTGCCTGTACACTAACAGCAAATACAGCTTGTGCTTCTAATGTAATTGTAATCTCAAACAACATCACGATATCAGTATTCCCTGTGTTGCCAAAACCAGGTAATATTTCTGGTCCAACCAGTGTATGCCAGCTTATGGGTACGACAAATAATGCAACGTATTCTATATTGCCTTTGCAAAATGTGAATACTTATACCTGGACGGTTCCTGCTGGAGCATCAATCGTATCAGGACAAGGAACTACCAGCATAACGGTTAACTATACCAGTAATTTTGTACCAGTAGATACCATTAAAGTAATTGCAGGTGGATGTACAGTAAGCCCGCCATCTAAGTTGGCAATAAATGCAACAGTTCCTGCATTGCCTGGTCCTATTACAGGCCCAACAAATGCATGTCCTTTTGTTGCTCAGTCAACAAATGCTGTTTACTCAATAGCACCAGTTGCTACTGCAAATTCTTATACATGGACGGCTCCGCCAGGTGCTCAAATCGTCAGTGGACAAGGTACTACCAGTGTTGAAGTAAGTTATAGCAGTTCATTCCAATACGGAAGTTTAAGAGTTGTTTCTAACGCTGGTTGCGGAAGCAGTGTGAACAGAACATTAAGTATAATCAGTCTTATTCCTGAAACACCTGGTGCTATTACAGGCCCAGCTATACCATGTTCATTTATTGGAACAAATACTGAAGCAATTTATTCAATAGCCGATGTTACAAATGCTGCTTCATATACATGGACTGTTCCAGCCGGTGTTAACCTGATAAGTGGACAAGGCACTACTTCCATTCATGTTACATTCAGTATAGGTTTTGCTGGTGGTACCATAAAAGTTAAATCTGTTTCAAATTGTTATATAAGTTCAAACAGTTCATTAAATATTACTACAACGGCAAGCCAGACACCTGGGCCGATAACTGGTCCAACAAATGTATGTCCATTCATTAATTCAACAGACCAGGCAACTTATACCATCAATAAAGTTGCAGATGCTGCTTCATATATATGGGTAGTACCTGCAGGAGCATCCATCACATCACATCCTGCTGGTGCTGGAATAAATGATACCATAATCACAGTTTCATTTGATAATAGTTTTATATCCGGTACAAATATTTCTGTTCAATCTTCAGGATGTTATGTAAGTGGTATAAGAACGTTAACGGTTGTACGCTCAGGAACAAACCCTGCAACACCATCAACGATTAGCGGGCCGGTTAATACTTGTCCATATGCCGGAACAGGAATTATTGCAACCTACACAATCGCAAAAGTGCCAAATGCATCTTTTTATAACTGGTCAATACCTGCTAACACTTCCGCAACACACCCTTACACAGGAAGTAGTGATACCGTTATATTGGTAACTTATGGGGCAGGATTTACAGATGGCATTATTTCAGTTAGTTCTGCTACTATTTGTGGATCAAATAATATCGCAAAAACACTTGCTGTTGGTTCTACAGGGCCAGGTGCTACACCAGTAATAACAGGCCCTTCTGATCCTTGCCCATACATTGGTACAACTGCAACTTACAAGATCAATAAAATAACAAATGCAACGGGTTATACATGGACAGTGCCGGCAATTGGTGCAAGTGCAACACACCCTAACGGCCCGGGAATAAATGATACGATCATCATTGTAACATTTACATCCGATTTTACAACAGGCAATATTACTGCAAGAGCAGATGCAGCTTGTGGCAATACAGGAACAAGAACGCTTGCACTTGTAAGGAAACTTCCTTCCACGCCTGCGCCAATTACAACAACCTTATTAAGCGCATGTCCTGATCGCCAATACAGTTATTCAATTGGAACATTGCCATCAAATGCAACTTCAGTTATATGGACAATACCAGCAGAAGCGACGATCGTTTCAGGACAGGGAACAATCAACATTGTTGTAAATTATCCGTCAACGGCGATTGCGTCAACAGTATCAGTTATTGGAGTTAATAATTGTGGAAATGGATCAATAACTAGAACGATCAATATTAATTTACCAGCTTGTTCTGGCGCAAGGGAAGCAGGATTGGATGTAACTGTTATGCCAAACCCAAGTTATCGTGAATTTAAACTGATCGTTACAAGCAATGACAAAAACACGCCGATCTATTTGCGTATTTCAGATGTAAACAGTAAAAAGATTGAAATAAGATCTGGCATCGCAACTGATCAAACAGTAACGATTGGGGGCAATTACATAAAGGGAGTTTACTTTGTAGAAGTTATCCAGGGTGATAAACGAAAGATCATAAAACTGGTTAAACTATAGAAAATCAATTTTTAAATGCGGCCGCCTTTTCTAAGGCGGCCTTTTTTATTTATTTTTCAAAAAAGCTATGAAAAGCTGGATTTTATTATTAGTTTTGTTCTTACAACAGTTTACCCTAAATAATTGTTGCTTACCCCCAGCCATCCTGTTTACAAATCGGTTATTTTTCTCCATTATTCCTCTTTCTAATCGTTTTCATTGATTGAATATCAGTGCTTAACAGTATTATCCAATAATCTGTGTGTTGACCTAATAACAATTACCCAGGAACTTAAAATTTGATATATGCGTAAATTTTTTACCCTATTCACACTTATCCTTTCGTTTATTATTGGCTTTACAGGAAAGGCTGCTGCAAACGACTCTGACGTGGTAAACTGTAATCATGTATGGAATGTTGTGGTTATAGGATCGTCTACTTCTTATGGCACCGGGGCTTCAGTTTATGATAGTTCATGGGTAGGAAAGATTACCGCATACTTTAAAAGAAAAAACAATCAAAGTGTTGTTTATAATTTTGGAATACCGGGATACACTTCTTACCAGAATTTATGCCCGACAGGTTTTACGCCACCGGCAAACAGGCCTTCTCCAAATTCATCATTTAATATAACAGCAGCATTAAATATTCATCCGGATGCGATCATTATCAATATGCCATCCAATGATGCTGCAAATGATTATACTTTGGCTGAACAACAGGCAAATTTTGAAAGAGCGATTCATTTGGCTGATTCAGCCAACATTCCTGTTTGGGTTACAACTACACAGCCAAGAAATAATTTATCGGCTGTAGAAATGAGCAATTTAACTGCAATGAGAGATTGGATCATAACAAGATTTGGAGATAAAGCAGTAGATTTTTGGAACACGGTTTCCAATGCTGATGGAACCATCGCAACTTTTTACGATTATGATTATGTGCACGTAAATAATTATGGCCACGATCTTTTTTATAAAAGAATACAGGCAGAAAATATTTTAGATTCATTGTGCATACGCAATACGCAAACACTTGTTGCAAAAGCCGGTGCTGATATTTCAGTAATGTTACCTGCCAATAGTGCTTCTTTAAATGGAAGTGGTTCTTATAGTTCACTGGGTGGTATTATAACAAGTTATTCATGGACAACAGTAGCAAGCCCTTTGAATTCTACCCCACAAATCGTTTCTCCATCAAGTGTAACTACGAATGTAAATAACCTGGTTGAAGGGAGATATTCATTTCTTTTAACGGTGACTGATAACGCCGGAAGTACTAAATCTGATACAGTAAATGTAATTGTAAGTTCAAGAATATTAATTGATTTTGGGCCGGATGTAACTGCATCCCCAGATGCCAATGGTAACTACTGGAATACAATTACCCAAACACAAACAGGAACCAGTTTATCCAATTTTATTACCGCGGGAAATACTACTACAACAATAGGATTTCAGGTGGTAAACCGGATTGACGGAACTTTTAACGTTGCCGGTCCGGGTACCAATACAGGAAATACTGCAGGTGTAGTGAATGATTACCCTGCTACTGTAACAAGTGATTTTTCTTTTGCAGAACCAAGTGCAACAAATGGCCAATGGAAGATCACGGGGCTTGAAAGCCTGAAACAGTACACGATAAAATTTTGGGGAACAAGAACTGTTTCTGATGATCGCATTATTCAAATAAAACGTGCTGATCAAACAACCTGGCAAGAATACAATTCAACAAATAATGTAAACTATAATACTTCCGCCATTTTTATATTCTCCGGAAAATCATCAATGACATTTGATATACGTGTAAAATCAGGAAGTGCATTCGGATATATTTCATTGATTGATATTACGAGGACTATGCCAGCCGTTTCGGTAAATGTTCCACCAACTGCAAGAGCAAATGATGTTACAGTTTCATTACCAGGAACTACAGGTACACTTGATGGTAGTGCTTCAAGTGATGATGATGGAACGATTGTGAGTTATTCATGGACACAAACATCAGGTCCCGCAGTAGCACAGATCGTTAGCCCAACAACAGCTACAAGTACCGTTAATAATTTGATTGAAGGAATTTATACATTTCATTTGGTAGTAAGAGATGATAGTTCAGCTGTATCTTCTACAGATATTACACTTACTGTTAATTCCAGAATATTAATTGATTTTGGAACAACGCCGACAACAGGTGCTGATGCTGCTGGTAAATACTGGAACAATGTAACGGATGGTTTACCAGGAATAAAAGTTCAGAATGCTGTTGTAACAGGAAATTTCCCAACAAACGTCAGCCTTGAAATTATAAACAGGATCGATGGTATATTCAATACATCAGGACCAGGTACAAATACCGGTAATACAGTTGGTGATGTAGGAGATTATCCTGCAAGTACAACTACCGATTATGCATTTGCCCATCCAAGTGCAGTAAATGGCCAATGGAAATTAGCCGGGCTTGATTCTACAAAACAATACACAATAAAATTTTGGGGAACAAGAAGCGTTACTGATCAACGTTATATTCAAATAAAACGAACAGATGAAACAACGTACCAGCAATATGATGGAGCAAATAATGCAGACTATAATAATGCCGCGACATTTACTTTTATGGGAAAAACATCGATGACATTTGATATTAAAGTAAGAGATGGAGATGCATTTGGTTATATTTCAGTACTTGATATAAAGATCATCAATCCGACAGTAGTTTGTACACCTTCAATAAGTATTGTTTCGAACCAGCCGTTACAATCTTGCATGGGCACCTCAATAACATTTACTGCAACAGCTTCCAATGGTGGTTCATCTCCAACATACCAATGGAAATTGAACGGCGTAAACATTGATGGTGCTACTGCAACAACATACACGACAACAACATTAAACAACAATGATAGTATAACCTGCGTTGTAACGACGAGTAATTTCTGTTTCAACGCTGCTACAGCAACTTCAAACAGTATCAGAGCTGCAGTTGCTTCACTTGTTGCTGCGCCAGGTGCAATTACAGGTACTACAAGTGTTTGCCTTTACGTGGGAACTACCACACAGCTAACGTACATAATAGCCGCAGTTACAAATGCTACATCATATATATGGACATTGCCTGCGAATGTAACATTAGTAAGCGGCCAGGGAACAACAAGCCTGGTTATAAAATACAATGCAGGTTTCACTGCAGGCGATCTTAAAGTAAAAGCAGTCGGAACTTGTAACACAAGTACAGATGCAGTGCTGAGTATTGCATCACCAACAAACGCAACACCTGATATTATTTCAGGCCCAACAAATGCATGTGCTTTTATTGGAACATCTTTACAAGCTACTTATACAATATCAAAAGTTGCAAACGCAACATCATATGTTTGGACTGTACCAACGGGAGTCACCATCGCTTCACACCCGGGAAGCACAGGTGTAAATGATACGATCATAACAGTAACCTACAGCAGCACTTTTGTTTCAGGAACGGCTATTTCTGTAAAATCTTCTGGTTGTGTTGTAAGTGCGGCAAGAACGTTGGCTATAACTAGACTTGGTGCACCAGCAGCGGCAGCAGCAATATCAGGAATAACGAATGTATGCCCTTATACCGGTACAACTACAAAAGTTGTTTATACAATTGCGAAAGTACTTTACGCCACTTCGTATACATGGGCTGTACCATCAGGAGCTACTTTCACCCATACTAACGGTACTGGTGTAAACGATACGACCATATCAGTTACTTACAGTTCAAACTTTACAAGTGGAAATATTTCAGTAACTGCAGTAAACGGATGTGGAAGCAGTGCAGCAAAAACACTGGCTATTACTAAAACAGCTCCAACTGGCACACCAGTCATTAGCGGTCCAACTGACCCATGTCCATTAATTGGAACAACAGGAGGTACATATAAAATTAATAAACTCGCAAACGCAACAAGCTATACATGGACAGTACCATCTACAGGTGCAACTGTAACGCATCCTAACGGTGCGGGTGTAAACGATACAATTATCATAGTAACCTATACTTCATCATTTACATCCGGAAGTATTACAGTAAAAGCAAATGCTAATTGTGGCAGTAGTGCAACAGGGGCACTTACACTTGCAAGACAACTTCCTGCAACACCTGGAACGATTACAACTGTACAACTTAGTGCATGTCCGTCACGGCAGTATAGTTATACAATTCCGGCAATTCCCGCAAATGCGATATCAGTATCATGGACGGTACCTGCAGGAGGCTCCATCATAAGTGGACAAGGAACGACCAACATTAAGGTTAGTTATACTTCAGGTTTAATTCTTGGAAATGTTAGTGTTGTCGGAACAAATAAATGCAGTTCAGGTTCGGCAAAAACTACATCGGTATTATTGGGGATTTGTTTAGGAGGCAAGGGGACAGAGGGCAATGTTCCCAATCCTGTAGCCGCAGAAAAAGTTGAAGCGTCTATACAGACAAATGGCTTTGATGTAAAAGTTTTGTCTAACCCAACTTACAATGATTTTAAACTGATCATTACAAGCGATGATAAAAAGACACCGATCTATTTACGTCTTACAGATATCAGCAGCAAAATGATCGAGATAAAAAATAATATTACACCTGGCCAAACAATAAGTATCGGATCAAATTACATGAAAGGAATTTACATTGGAGAACTTATCCAGGGAAATAATCGCAAGATTATCAAACTAGTTAAACTATAGAAAAATCAGCATTAAAACCAGGAGCCGCCTTATTAATAGAGCGGCTTTTTTTATTATGTAGCAATCATTCTTTTTTCTGAATCACAACCTTCGCATTATTTTGTTCCGAAGAAGAAATAAAAACCTCGTATCTTTTTTTATTTGCAGTAACAACCATCAATGAAGTATTGGGAGGTATAGAACCGAGATTATCAGCAACCATAATAAGTTCATGATGTGGATGTGAAGGATCTACTTTTATTTTAATAGTGATGGGTTTTTCAGATAATCCCTGGTGGGAAACAATAAGTTCATTGTTATCATATACTGAAATTGTATCTCCATCAATTACACCATTGTCATATAATTCTACCAGGATTTCTCCATCATCGGTTTCAATTTGTTTTACTAAAGGATTTTTTCGAGTAAGTAACGGTAATGGTAAGCCGGGATTTGTTTTCGAACCTGTAACCTGGGTTTGCTTAATAACTATTTCTGTATTAACAGGTATGTGACTGATCGCCTGCATATCTTTTTTTATTGGCTTGCGTTTGGGATCTGTTTTTTTAACGATGGGAATGCTTATTGGAGGCATTGCTTTCTTTTCAATAACAGGTACAGGTGTTTCAACAACAGGAGGAGGAGGTGGTGGAGGATAACATTCCCTAAAAGTAATATCATCCATGGCAAAATCATTTCCGCAACCTCCATTGGTTGTATTCCTCATTCTCAAATAAACAGTAGTCTCATCCGCAGGAATTGTAAACATACCAAAATATCTTTTCCATACAGGATTATCACTTTGTGCCAATGTACCTGTTTTAAAATCTGCGAGTATTTTTCCTGAAGGAGTTTGCAATGTGATCAGGATATTGGGAGGCAAAGGCGAACAGCCGCTGTTTAGTTTACAAACATTCAGCAACCACACGCCAAATTCATAATCTCTAGAAGCCTTAAATCCTTCGAAATTTAAAATAAAAAAATCACTTGCTGTTTCTGATGCATTTACCAGCATCATTCTTCCATCAATATCATTGGGTGTATGATCAGTTGTAATGGTTAACCAATCCCCGGCAAAACAATTACTGGTACTTGATGTATAAGAATAAAAGCCATCGTCAGGACATGGTCCGTTAACCTGCCTGTATTGCTTTAATGAGCGGAGATTAAATTCTTTTATATTTTTCTCTGTACCAAAATCAACATTGAAAATGGTGTCTTTGAAAATACAATCTGCCTGTGCAAAGGATGCATAATTTGAAAGAAAAAAAAGACACAGAAAAATAAATCTATGTTTCGTAAAAGTAATTGCATTCATTATTTCTCAATTTGAATTTTATAGATGCAGATATGAAGACTTTTACTAAAAGTATCTTTATTTCAATAAATAAAAAGAATGATTGTGATAATTATAATTAATTTAAGGATGAAGGGGATGCTATAAATAACTAGAGGTTACAGCTTTTGAAAAGATGTAACCTCTAATAATTTATAAAAATCTTATTACTACTTATAAAAATCCCGCTTTATCATTTACCTCAAACTGTGTTATCTCTACTTTTTCAATTGCTTTATCAGCAAATTTATCTACACCATCCCGGATACTATCAATGCGATCGGAGATTCCATCAGCAATGTTATTCCAACCTTCTTTTACATCCCTGCCAGCATTCGCTAATTTTTTCCTTGTTTTAGATCCTTTGTGTGGGGCATACAGTATACCAAGTATCGCACCTGCCGTAAAGCTTATAAGCATTTTTTTTAATGTTGTCATATATTAAGTTTATAAGATGATCGTCCTCAATGTACATATAATTGTGCCAACTCCTTATAAGCTGTTTTTCAAGGGCTGGTTCTACAGGATGTTGTTTTTATTCCACACTGAGGATAAAGTAAATAGTCCAACAAATTAGTAGGGTAATAAAATATCTAAATTTTAGACCAAACTGAATAGATGAAATTGAATTTACTGGCTTTGTTATCCCGTTTTTTATTTCCATAATGCTTTAAGCAAATTACTTAAGTAAGAAAAATAATAAAGTATAATTTTCATTTTGATGAAACCATGCCTGTTTCACTTCTTTCTTACAGATTAATCAGCAATATTTATTATACCAGCGGGTATTTTAGCAACTTCAATGATTTTTTTAGCAGGTAATTTCCCTACGTATAGTTTCTAATATAGTTGTTTTATGAATGATAGTTCCCACGTACTTTAAAATTATTTGTAAACATACAACTACAAAAACTGTAGTGCATTTTATCATTCTTTCTCAAATGGAAAAAGAGTTATAAAATGCGCAATAAAGAAATTTAGCCTGCGTTGTTTAACTAACTCACCTTAATTTACCTGACTAACCTTAGTTGCTAATCCTTCTTACTCAATAAACATCATGCATCAAAAACGCGTGATCCCTGGTTATATTGATAAGATACCAAATCATACCTATGAAAAAATTTTACGTTCTTCTACAAATGGCTATTTGTTTGTTTCTACTTTTCCCAAAAATAGTAAAAAGCCAATGCGCATCATTAACAGCAACATGTGTAAGTTATGAATCCCGTTGTGCTGCAACAGGCGCCATAAAAGTAACGGCTTCAGGTGGCTCAGGAAGTTATAAGTATAAAACAACCGGCCCGGTGAATACCAATTTTACAACAAGTGATTCCATTACAGGTTTGGCTGCAGGAGTTTATACGGTTGTTGTGAATGATATTGTTAGCAATTGCAATTTTACAATCACGAATGTAGTCGTTGCCGGTAGTTACCAGGATCCAAGATTTACATTGACAAAAATTGATGTCAATTGCGACAATGCCAGCAATGGAAGTATTATAGTAGATACGCATTCATTTGGGCGTGCGCCTTTTGCTTATACGATCGTAGCGCCTTCGCAAATGGGTGTGGGCACAACCAACAGCAGTGGTATCTTCCCCAATCTGATGGCAGGTGGATACAGTATTGAAATGACAGATTCATGCGGTGGAATACAAACAAGGCAAATCACCGTTATCAACTACACGTGGTGGATAGACTCATACTCATTTACAAAAACCGATTGTGATGAAGCTACAGGTTTTATAAAAGTAGTGGATAGTCATGGCAATATCAGCACAGTAGGAGGCATCCCAGGGTTTATGTATGGAATCGTGAGATCACCAGGCGATACGATATGGTCTTCAAATCCGAATTTTACTTTTGCATTATTGGGACATACCAGTTTCCAGGTAGTTGCAAAAGATGCGTGCGGTATTATTAAAAAAGGAAACGCTGTTGTATCACTCCTTGCCACTGCAGCAGCAAACGTTACTACATTTAATTATTTATGCAGTACATTTTCTGCATCGCTAACGGTTGGTACAAATTTCTTAACACCAGATTTTTGTTTGTATGATAATAGCAATACACTTGTAAGTTGTAATAGTACCGGTATTTTTACCGGGCTTACTTATGGAAACTATTGTATAAATGCACATGATGCATGTACGGATACAACTATTATAAGGTGTTTTAGCATGACTGCTCCTCCAATAAATATCAACAACACAATTGCAATCAGCGATAAGGTTTGTGCAAGCTTTACGGCAACTGTAACCGGACAGGTAGGATTAACAAGTCCACAATACTGCTTGTATGATTCTTCAAACACATTAATTATTTGTAATGCTACAGGGATATTTACCGGTTTGTCTTATCAGCCTTATTGCATTACCATGCAGGATGGTTGCAGAGACACTTTGATAACAAGGTGTTTCAGTGCACAACCACCAACACCAGTCGTTCCAAATATCATTGACCCATATTATGTAACCTGTACAAATTTTGGTATCCATGTAGGTGGCGATAGCTTAACACTTCCTGAATATTGTTTGTATGATACCAGTGGCACTTTGATTATGTGTAATAATACAGGCGTATTCGATAGCATTCCTTTAGGTAGTTATTGTATAAATATACATGACTCATGTTATGATACCACATTTATACGTTGCATCGATATTCTTATTCCGATCATGCACAATGATATGATGACAGCGATCTCCCATAAAACATGTTCAGCGTTTACCGTTACAGTTAGTAGTAATACCCTTATTAACCAGGAATATTGTTTATATAATGATGCTGATATACTGGTATCATGCAATCTTACGGGAGAATTTAATAATGTTCCATATGGCGCTTACTGTATAAAAGCGCATGTCACCTGCCCTGATACTACGCTCGTAAGTTGTTTCACTGTATATCCATCATTGCCAGATGTCGGTGGAACCGTACAAACATCTAATCAAACCTGTTCAACTTTCTCTGCATCGGTTCAGAGTGTTCAAAATTTCAATAACCCAACATTTTGTATTTACGATAGCAGTGATGTTCTGATTAATTGCAATCCAAGTGGCAATTTCAATAATCTACCCTATGGTAGTTACTGTATAAAAATTACAGACGATTGTTATGACACTACCATTAGCAGATGCTTTTCAAAATCGCCTATTAAAGTTTCATTGTCAGGAAGCGGAGGCAAATCATGTTCTTATGGATGGGCACAGTTTAACCTTAATGCAGGAGGCAACACGGGTGTATTGCCGGTTAATATTGAAATTTATAATCCCGACGGAAGCCTTTTTTCACAGGCGAGTTATAATTCCAATTCTATTTTGATTGATAGCATTCCCGGTGTTGGATCAGGTATACGTTATAATATAGTTGCAACAGATAATTGTGGAAATAAAGATTCGATTTCGCTTGGAAGTGCTGCAAGTTATTTCACCCATACGCCTACGGCAGTTCCAAAATGTCCAAGTGCAGCATGGACAAATGGCTCTGGTAATATTGCAACGACTGTATCAACCAATATGGGTTCTTTGAATGTTAAGGTCATAAAAAAGAATGGAGTAACATTGTCACCGGCCATTACTCCTAATACAGTAATAGCAGGTGTTTATACATTTATTGATTTAGGGCCTGGCACTTATATTTTAAGTTCAAGCGAAAATTTCTGCAACAAGAAATTATATGACACTGTTGTGATCATGCCTTATCAATACCCGAATTTAGACAGGTCATCAGCATACCAGTGTGACGTAAATGGTTTTAGTATCAGTGCCGTTGCATCAAATGGAGTAGGGCCATTCACTTACCAGATCATAGGAAGCCAGCCAACTATGCCTGATATTACAACAGCGCCGCAAAGCAGTCCCATTTTCACCATTAACAATGGAGCTAATTATTCATTGGTAAGATTAAGGGCGTTGGATGCATGTGGTAACGCAACATTGGGTGATGCCAGTATTTTACCATTAGCGATTAATGGTGCCGTTAGTACATTTAATTGTTTATCACAACCAACTACATTGAGCGTTGATTCACTTTATAATTCAAGTTATGCCTGGTATAAAAAATTAGAAGAAACCAGTACGGATAGTGTATTGATCGGAACAGGAACCAGTTATTTCATTCCTACGGTGTTGCCTTCTGATACAGGCATCTATGTATGTTATGTTACCGTGAATTCAGGTTGTATCACACGTACATTCACATTTCATGTTGATGGAAATTGCTGGATCATATTGCCATTAAAGCTTGAAGAATTTAAGGGCCAGGCATTGGATGAAAAGAATTTACTCACCTGGAAAACATCTATGGAAGAAAGCCTCGATCGTTTTATCATTGAAAGAAAAAACATTTTTGATGAATTTTATGAAATTGGAACGGTGAGTGCCGTTGGTAATTCCAATACTATTCAGCAATACCGTTTCTTTGATAATGCTCCAGTGAAAGGAAAAAATATATACCGTTTAAAAATGTTGAAGAAAGATCATTCATATACTTACAGTAATATCATAGTGTTGAATAATAGCCATGCAGAAAATCCATTTACTCTTTACCCAAACCCGGTTACAAATAAATTTACCGTTGATTTTGGTTTTGCAACAAAGCATCATTATAATATTCAGTTGTTAAACACGATGAACCAGGTTGCCAAAGAATTTAATTTTTATAATGATATAAACAGGCTTGAAATATCAAGGCCAAAAGGATTGCAAAAGGGGATTTATATTTTGCGTGTTTATGATTTGGATACGAAGGAAACATTTAAAGAGAAAATAGTTTTTCTTTAAATAAAAACATAGTCAGGCTGAGTTTGTCGAAGCCGGGTTAACAACTAATCCGCCTTCGAAAAGCTCAGGCTGATAATTCATTTTTTAAACAGCTTTTGATAACAAAACAATTTGCCCAAGATGATAAATATCATGTTGAATAATACCATGTATATGTTCGTAATACGAAAGATCATTATCAGGATAGATCTTTTCAAAATCTTTTTCTTTAAACTTTTTAAGGAAACGTATCCATTGTTGTTGGGAAGCTTCAAGCTTTTTCAACGTATTTACCCAGGCATTTGAAGAAGTATTTTTTACAGGTACAAAATAATTATGGGATGGTGATTGTATTACTTCTCCTTTTATACGCCTTAAGACATTTGCTCTCCAGGAAATAATATGATTTACAATTTCCCATATGCTGTTCCATTGTGGTGAAAATTTTTTTGCAGCTTGTTCTGCAGTGATTTTTTTTAGAACGGGAATCAAACTAACGTCAATCCATGGGCTGCCATTGTAAGCATCTTCCAGCAATTTTATGATTCGTTGTGTTTCTTTCACTTGGTAAAAAGTTAAATTCAATCGTTGTTAAAAAGTAATTGTTATGTTAGTACGTTTATCATTAACATATTTCCATTTAGCGCCTTCACGTAATAATCTTATTGCTTCTTCTTCACAGGCATCGCATAATTTTTTTTCTACGCGTATACTTTTAACTTCTCCATTCCTTTTGATTTTAAATGATAATATCACAGATCCTTTTGTCAATTTTTTATTTACGGTCAGGGAATTTTTTATGCTATCAATGAAATCCTGGTTATACTTTAATTTCCCAATTACTGGTTCTGAACCTGAAGTAACAGTTATTCCAGGCACTGTTCCATTTCCATGGATTGTGGTTGTTGAATAACCCACGCTTGCTTTTTGTCTTACAGCGCCCATCGATGTAACAACTACTTCAGATAACTCCTGTGAATTCCTTGATAAAACAATTGTCTGATCATGACTACTTCGAAGGCCCTGGTTAAGTTTATTGTATCCAACTGCGCTTATGCTTGCATATATCGAACTGTCATTGTCAGAAATAGAAAATCTACCATTCGCATCAGTAGTAGTAATTGATTTTTTTAGTGAATCATTAACCGTTGCAAAAGCAACAGGGTTTCCATTTTGGTCAACCACTTTTCCTGAAAACAAATATTTGCTGCTTTTTAAATCATTATTTTCCAATGGAATTCTTTCTTTCAACGCCGCTTCATCAACTGCTTCATCTCTATAACCTGTTTCTTTCTTAGCTGGTTTCACATCTGCAAGTGTTGGTGATGTTGGTACTAACCATGTATTTTTTTCACGAACTGATAAGGAATCTGATACATGATAGCCATCAGTTTTATAATAATCTGGTACTTTCGAAATAGCAGTCGCATTTGAATTTAGTGGAACTGAATATGTATAGCTACTTGCATTAGTTTTTTTGGTTTCTGCTCCAAGGCGCACATTTGCAAGTGCCTGATTCAATTTTTCTTTGAGAGTATCTGTGGGTATAGGTACAGGTTTGAATGTTTGTTCATTTTGTGCAGTGAAACCTGAATCCTTTTTTTCTAAAACTGGTTCCTGTTTGCTATCTTCTTTTTTTGCCAGCATTACATCTTCCTTCTTGTTATTCAATTTTAATGTAAAATAAATGGTTCCTAAAATAAGTACCAACAAAGCTGCAGCAGAAAGCCATGCCCGGTTTTTAATATTGAATAATACAAACCCTTTTTTCTTTTCTTCTTTTTGTTCAAGTCTCTTTTTTAATTCAATGGTATCTTTTTCTGCTGTTGCAGTAAATGCATAACCTTCCAGGGCATCTGAAAGAAACGGATCTTCCAGTGCTGCTTTTTCCAGTGCGTTCATTTCACTATCACTCATTGCTCCTGAATGATAGCGTTGCAGATCGGCTGCTGTATAAATTATATTTTTTCTTTCTTCCATTTAAATATTTTCCAATGCTTTTTTTTCCATACATATTTTTAAGTTCCTTCTTCCATTTTGTATGTAGCTTCTTACTTTATCAGGGGCGATGCCCGTTGTAGCAGCGATCGTCTTATAACTGTTTTCTTTAAGATAGAATAATTCAACTGCCTGTCTTTGTTCTGCCACTAGTTGTCCCAAACAATATTCCATTCTTTCAAAATTGGCTTCTTTTTCCAGGACGCCGTTCAGATGTACGTTTTCGTCCAAATGCACAAATTCATGGTTTACTTTACGTGGTTTGCTTTTGTTGCTCCTGATCTTCATCAGGCAATGGTTTTTTGCCAATTGATGTAGCCATGCTCTGAAGTGTGTTACCTCGTGCTTCCTAAGTTTTGTGATCAGTTCTTCAAAAATATTGATAACACAATCTTTGGCTTCTTCATTTTCATTCATGTATTTAAGGCAAACACCATATACAAGTTCCATATAACGCTGGTATAGATCCGACAATATTTTCATATCGCCGGTTGCTTTGTATTGCGTCACCAATTCATCATCAGAAGCCGTGGAAGATATATTTTTTATAAAAGCCAAGCAGCTAAGTTATCCAAATATTTGTTTATAAAGTTTTATGTAATCTTTAAAATAATTGCATCCGGGAGGAAAAAAATTATGAAAAAGAAACTATTGCTTATGATCCCGCTGCTTGCGTTGATCTTAGCCTTCATTGGTAAAAATAATTTTACTGTCACAGGAATTATTACGGATGTTACCGGCAATCCAGTTGCATTTGCAAGTGTAACATTCAAAGGGAGTAGCAATAGAGTTACTTCAGATGCACAGGGTAAATATTCTATAAAAGTCCATATAGAAAATGGTACGCTCATTTTTAATTCCGTGGGTTACGATTCAAAAGAAGTTCCCATCAATCATCAACCTGTTATAAATGTAATACTGGTTAGAAATACCCAGGAACTCACTGCAGTAGTTGTTACTTCATTGGGTGCAGTGAGGCAAAAAGCTTCTATAGGTTATCGTGATCTTTCTAATTCACTTCAGGCAACCGTTTCAGGTTTAAGCTTCAGCAATAATGCAACTGTTTTTACAAACAAATCTTATTCTTATGATTCTTATGCCTTAGATGCTGATGGAGTGAATGATTCATTAGGCAATACCGAAGGCTATGCTCACATTACAGAAAATTCTTTTAAAAAAGTAACCGATGAACCTTTATCAACTTTTTCAATCGATGTTGATGCAGCATCATACAGCAATGTTCGCCGTTTTCTTAACAATGGACAATTGCCTCCTGCAGGTGCTGTGCGTATTGAGGAAATGATCAATTATTTTAAATACAATTATCCCGCACCCGAACCCGGTAAACCATTTTCAATAACAACAGAAATAAGTGATTGCCCATGGAACAATAATAATAAACTACTGATGATTGGATTGCATGGTAAAGAAATATCTACAGATAATCTTCCCGCAAGCAATCTTGTTTTTTTAATTGATGTATCTGGTTCAATGATGAGCGAAAATAAATTGCCATTGGTAAAAGCATCATTAAAAT
Source organism: Ferruginibacter sp. (assembly GCA_039934735.1). Classification (GTDB taxonomy): domain Bacteria; phylum Bacteroidota; class Bacteroidia; order Chitinophagales; family Chitinophagaceae; genus Ferruginibacter. Next base: position 40,510 of record JBDTLP010000037.1, read on the forward strand.
TGCTCACAGACCAGTTGCGTGCAAAAGATAAAATTTCCATTGTGGTGTATGCAGGAAATGCTGGGCTTGTGTTACCGGCTACGAGTGGCCGTGAGAAAGAAAAAATTAAATCATCCATAGATGCATTGGAAGCAGGTGGTTCTACAGCAGGTGGCGCAGGCATTAAACTCGCTTATAAAATTGCCAAAGAAAATTTACTTGCCGATGGAAACAATCGGGTAATACTTTGCACCGATGGCGATTTTAATATAGGCGCAAGTAGTGATGATGATATGGTAAGGCTTATTGAAAAGGAAAGAGAGAGTGGGGTTTTTCTTACTGTGCTTGGCTACGGCATGGGTAATTACCAGGATAGTAAAATGCAACAACTTGCAGACAAAGGAAATGGCAATCATGCATACATTGATGGATTGGCGGAAGCAAAAAAAGTTTTGGTAAATGAATTTGGCGGTACGCTTTTCACCATTGCAAAAGATGTGAAATTGCAGATCGAATTTAATCCCGCTAAAATTGCAGGTTACAGGCTCATCGGTTATGAAAATCGCATGTTGAATAAAGAAGATTTTAAAGATGATAAAAAAGATGCTGGTGAATTGGGTAGTGGCCACACGGTAACAGCATTGTATGAAATTATTCCCGCAGGTGTAAGCTCAGCATTTCTTGAAGACAAAGATGTTGATACGCTTAAATACCAGCAAAAAGATAAAACAACCATGCCTTCGTTCTCTTCCAATGAATTGCTGACCGTTAAATTCAGGTACAAAGATCCAAAAGGTTCAAAAAGTGAGTTGATAGAACATGCTGTAACAGGAAATGCTGTGGCTTTTTCTAAAACATCTGATAATTTTCATCTTGTTGCAGCAATAGCAAGTTTTGGTATGCTGCTTAGGGATAGTAAATTTAAAGGCAGCAGTAATTATAAAATGGTGTTGCAGTATTGCAATTCAACAACAGAAACAGATACGGAAGGATATAGAAAAGAATTTATTGCACTTGTAAAAAAAGCAGCTGAATTAGCAAAGAAACCACAGGAAGAGGATGATGAAAATGGCAAATAAAAAAAATGGCATTGATCTTTAAAAGATCAATGCCATTTTAACTATAGAAAAATCTATTCTTTAACGAGCGGTTTTCTGAAAGCATCATCCATAGAAAAATATCCGCCACCTACAAATGAAAATACAACTACCAATACCAGTATTAAAAATGAAAATGGAAGATCAGCTGTTGCAGTATCTTTTAAATTAACAAAAAGAACGGCACCAAACATAAAAGGAATTTGTACCAGTGCTGCTATCCGTGTAAACAAGCCAATAACAAGCAGGATACCACCGATAAGGTTTACCCATGGAATGAGCGGGATCATCCATCTTGTACTATCCAAAAATCCTGATCCGGCAAATGCATTTAGTAAAATTTCCGGTCTATTGAAAAAAGTGTACGCTTTTAAAATAAGACTTAATCCAACTACAATTCTTAAAATAAAAATCCATTTTGGTACATTTTCTCCGGTTTGGTATGACTGATGAAGCAAGCCCATAAAAAATTGGTTTAGGTGATTAAATTTAACTTTAAAATACAAAAAAAAAATCCGGAATGCAACTTTTTTTTATTAACACAACTGCGGCTATGCTTAAATAAAGTTTTATTTTGTTTAAAAAATGATTGCATTATAGGAATAACTATTAAAAAAATTGATTGAAAGTCTAATTTTCAGACGGCTTTACTATCAATATTGCAGCCTGATTTCTTTTATAATTTTTATCCCAGTTGAAGATCATCCCAAAGAACAAAATTGTAATTTTAAAAAATTTCAACCGGGATAAAATGAAAGTATATTTTGTAAGTGGGCTGGCAGCAGATAGCAGGGTTTTCAAGCATATCCGGCTGCCTGGTGGTTATGAAATTGTTCACCTGGATTGGATACCCGTCTTTGAAAAGGAATCTTTGGAAAATTATTCATTGAGGCTTGCTCAAAAGATCACCCAAGGAGAACCATTCGCATTGGTAGGATTGTCGATGGGAGGGATGATCGTAACAGAAATTACAAATTATTTTAGGAGATATAAAATACAAGGTCCGGTAATGACCATTTTATTGTCAAGTGTGGCGATTAATAAAAACCTGCCTCCACATTTTAGACTTGCTCATTCACTGCGCCTATACAAATTTATTCCTGTAAGGTTCCTGAAATCTATGTCTTTTTTAAAGCGTTTTTTTTCTGCTGAAAAAAATGAAAATAAAAAAATTTTAAACCAGGTTATAAGAGATAGTGATCCTGCATTTATCCGATGGGCCTTGCAGGCAGTACTGGAATGGAAAAATGAGATCGTACCACAGCCACTGTATCATATTCATGGAACTAAAGATCGAATACTACCCATTCGTTACACTAAACCAACTCACACAATTAAGTACGGGGGTCACCTTATTGTGATGGAACAGGCGGAGGAAGTGAATAGGTTTATTGAAGAAGCTTTATTATCGGTTGAGGGAACTCTTTGAAGGTTAAGCTCTAAAATAAATGTTCAATATTGGACGCTCAATATTCAATGTTCAATGAAATGCAGTTACTGTCTTTCACCGTTGAGTATTGAACATTGGATGTTGATGATTGAACATTTCTTAAAGCCGTTAAAGAATCATGCATCAGAAGATTAATAGCGCAGCTAAAAATATTGAGTTACATAAAAATAAAATCCTCCACATGCTCCCACGGCCCTTTTAAATAAAGAAAGGTGCTGATGCCAATTGCTTTAATATCAAAAGAAACAGAGTTCTCTTTCAATTCATTATATAAAGTAAGCGCCTTAAAAGCAGTAACCTTATTCTGAATGGTAACGTGTGGTTTTAGCGGCTGCCTGTCCTGGTTAGTGAGCCATGCGGTAAAACTTTGTTGTAATGATTTATGTAATGATATTAATTCTCCAGATGCGATCGTGTAAACTACGCCGTTACCAATATTTTTAACGGCATCAATTTTCATATCGAATGCAGGTCGTTTACTTAGGGTCTGCTGATTATGTCACCCGCCACATTTCATTCAAAATGGATCGCTGTG
>JBDTLP010000038.1:0-43040 GCA_039934735.1 Ferruginibacter sp.
CTTCAGCAGCTTTTTAAATTGAATTAAATTTACAGGATGAAGCGGTTACTATTCTTTTTTATTATTTTCTCCGCAACGATTGGCTATGCACAGGAAACTGAGTTTGCAGCCATCGATAATAACATGCTTTATATACCAAAAGTATCTACCAATTCAACAAGTGGAATTGCAACATTTATCAACTCCAGTTATAAAAAGGAAAAAGAAAAATGCCGGGCTGCATACAAATGGGTTACTTATAATATAAAATATGATACCGATAGCATGTATGTTTTTAACTGGGGCGGCGACCCGGAAAGAAAAATTACAGACGCATTAAGAAGAAGAAAAGGAGTTTGCGAAAATTATGCTGCGATCTTCAACGAAATTTTAATTAAATGTGGTATTCAGTCTTATGTAGTAAGCGGCTACACGAAACAGTCAGGCTATATTCAAAAGAACGGTCATAGCTGGTGCGCTGTAAATATTGATGCTGAATGGTTGCTTTGCGATCCTACCTGGGATGAAGCATATACAAGCAATGCGAATTATTTTCTTGTAGTTCCTTCCAAATTTATTGAATCGCACATGCCCTTTGATCCGCTTTGGCAATTGATTGATCATCCCATTTCACAGCTACAATTTTACACAGGCAATTTTTATACGGGAAAAGGAGCAGCGATATTTAATTACAACGATTCAGTAAAAACCTTCCTGCAGATGAATGAACTGCAACAACTGGAAGCAACTTCAAGGAGAATGCGTGAAGCCGGTATTAGTAATGAACAAACGAGGCTTCGACTTACTTTTACAGAAATGCAGGCTAGTATCATTTATGAAACCAAAGACATGAACGATTACAATGCCGCAGTGGATGATCTAAATAAAGCCAGGAACATCTTTAATGATTTTGTACAATACCGCAACAAACAATTTATGCCAGTAAGGCCCGATGCAGAAATGAATAAGCTTCTCTCTCCCATTGAAGCTTTATTAATAGCTGCAGAAAAAAAACTGGATGAAGTTGACAAGTCATTGGTAAATGCGCAATATGATACAAGAGATCTTCGAATAGAATTGAATAATTTTCGGGCAAAGCTGCAAAAGCAGCAGGTTTTCTTAAAGAAATATCTTGTTGGTGGGGAAGCAGAAAGGAAGAAGATGTTTTATAATTGATGTTGTGGATTCATTCGAAATGAAAAGCAATCTTACCTGACTTTTTGAGGAATATCGAATGCAGATGTTTCATCCTACATTGTTTATTTCGGCTTTCTGATTTACCCAATCTTGTTTTAAGAAAAAATAGATTCTCAATTATATATTGTGTTTCAGAAACAATCATTTTTACGTTAATGAAATAGATTTAAAAACATCCATTTCCGGGCGTTAAAAGGACCATCAACTAATTTTTTACGCATCGAACAGAAAAGCCATAACTTTTTTCGCTACCGTTGTATTCAAGGTAATAGCTTTGATTGTAGACATCGACGCTCGATGCGCCGTTTGCGCCGTCTGGATCGGAACACCACCACCAGGCCATGTATCCTTCGGTGAAACATTCTGAAAAACCACGGTACCCTCCTGGAAGCCCGGTGAACCCGGCATTGTTGTCACCTGCATTAGGAGGATCCCAATGTACTAATCCTTCTTCTTTTATTTTGCCACCTGCCTGTATATCCAAAACCGGATCGTCCAGGAAACCAGCAAAAACGCCCCAATCCAAGTTTGAAGAAACCCGCCATCCGACCGGGGCCAGGCCTCTTGGGTCATTAACAGCGTACCAATTGTATAATTTACCGTATTCAACTCCATATGCAGTACTATGCTCATAATAGCACCAGGCCCCGGTAGTTAGGTTTCCCCAGGCCGCGTTATCCTCTACCTGTGGTATAGTGTCACCATTCCTGTAATGGGAAACGTCCAGGTTTTTAGCCATCCAACGCTGGGTTCCAATCAGGACAACTGGATAGAGATTCCCATCGACATCAACTGTACTATCAGCAACACCAGTGATATTAAAAATAACACCAGGATTGATAGTTACATTATGACCATTGGACTGTAGCGATCTGCATGACGAATTAATGTCAATTACAAGATCAAAGTATAAGATAATATCTGTTGTATCTACGGGTAAAAGGTTATTGCTCCATATTGCGGGGTTACTCCATACACCTGAACTTACATTTGTTACCTGCGCAAAAACTGTATTGTTTAAAAACAATATAATTAAAATAATTTTTGCTTTCATTATGTAGGTTTGGTATTAAAATCGGTGTAATAAATTCTTTGCGAATTTAGGTTTTTTTTCCGGCATATTTTTGCTTTACCGGCGATTCATCTTCTCCTGTAATAATTACTTCCTATTTCTGTTCCTCCAATGAACTGGTAATTTACTCATGCTGGCTACAACTTTAACCAAACCGTATCCAGTTCCTTTAATCCAGCTTCCATCGTTCTTGCCACGATCATCGTATCCTGCACCTGCACATCGATCTCAAAATAACTTCCAAAGAACATGACCTTTTTTATAATGCCCACGACAGATGATTCATTTTCGTTTACAATTTTGGCATGTTCGGGGCGGATGAAGATGTTGTCGCCAAAACTGTACAAAGATGTTTCTTTAGACATTTTAAACTGAACTCTATGCTTCTTATCTATCAAATTATATCTTCCAAAAAGTGCGGCCGTATATTCGTCTACTGGTTGCAGGTAGATTTGTTTTGGGTTTGCCCGCTGTATCAGTTCACCATTTTTAAGAACAAGTATTTCATCGGCCCAGGAAAGTATATCCAAAGGATCGTGTGAAACCAGGATGCAGGTTATTTTTAATTTTTCGGTGATATCATTGATCAGCTTTTTCATTATTTCTTTGTGAGCCATATCCAGGTTGGAAAATGGTTCATCCAATAACAACAAACGTGGCGATGAGATCAATGCCCTTGCCGTAACAATACGCTGCTTTTCTCCACCCGATAATTCATCTGTCCATCGTTTTAATAAATGACTGATGCGGCAGATCTCAAACAACGATACAGCCGCTTCATCACTCAAGTGGTTTGTATAAGCAAGTTCTTCTTCTACCTGGTAATTATTTCGGAGCTCAAAATTTTGTGATATATATGCAATGGAATCATGACCGGGAATTAATTTTTCATTTGGGCCCAACACTTTTTTTCCTTCGAAGATTACTGATCCTGAATTGGGTTCTGCAAGACCGGCAATCACTTTAAGCAAAGTTGTTTTGCCTGCACCTGTTTCTCCGGCAATGGCTATCTTCTGAAATTTTTGTTGCGTGAAACTGATATTTTTTATAACAGGATTTCCATTAAGCATACTGCTGATACCGGATAAGGTTAGTAAGTCCAAATTGGTTTAGGGGTTTATTGTTTTAGAAGTTTATAGAAGAAAGATAATGATCTTTTTTATCATATAAATTTCATTGTAAAAAAGATTGCATTTCAAATTATCGCATAACATGTGGTGAGCGATTGGGGCACAGCAACTGTTCGGAGCATTTTTTATCGACCCCAATGATAGATACTCGGATGACACGGATTGAACGCCTGCCCGGCTGAAGCCATTCAGACAGGGATGAACACGGATTTATTTTTTGTTCCAAAAAATTACAGATACTACTTACGTATTGTTTCCGCTATGCTGCGTAGCAGCATAAATCCGTGAACATCCGCCCAGTCCGTATCATCCGCCTTCCAATCCTCGGCGTAGATTTTTTGTAAAAAATCTTCCGAACAGTTGTGGTGTACCACCAATCGGTAATAATTTGAAATGCACCAATAAAAAAAGTATTCCCTGATTTAATTTTTATCATGCTGATCAATGATCAACCGTGGTCCTTTTCGGGATAAAAAACAATCACAAAAAAAATAATAAAATAATAACCTAAAAAAGAAGCAATAAGCAAATTTTTATTGCGTTAAGTTGCTACTATAAAAACACATAACCTATGACCTTCCTCAAAAACATCCAGTTTAGCCATTTAATCAAAATTGATGCTCATTTGAAAGAGTTCAATTTTAGAAAATCCAATGGCAGTTTAGAAACCATATTTACCGTAGATACTTTAGATGCAAAAAACAACCGCATCATCTTTAATATGTATGATACCGGCAGTGAATGGAAGATCAAACAACGTGAATTACCATCCTGGATCATGGACAATGAAATGCAATTAAATGAATCGATCCGCAGGGAACTTGCCGTCCAGGACATTTACTTTGTAAAACCTGCTGAGCATCAACCCAAACATTCCAACCGATTCTTTAGTCTTTTCGGTATTAGTTAACATCTTTCTTAAAGATAAATAAGCAAAGAAATTTTGTATTCAAAACAAAAAACTTTGGCAAGGTTAGGCACGTAGTAATTCTATACAGCCTTTCCGGACATTGCCAAAGTTATTTTCCCCTACTCCTGCGTGTTATGTTTACTACTTTTAAAAGTACCCGTTTGTATTTTTGCCAATTAAAATGATTAATTAATTTTAATCTTCTGAAAAGCAAGAATTGGTGCTTATAATAATTGCGTGCACTATTTATCCTGTATTTTTTGGATAAGATTCGGTAAATTTAAGTCTTAACCTAACAACCATGCTATCTCAGAAAACCATACTCCTGATCGATGATGATTCTGATGACCAGGAAATCTTTTCCAATGCATTGAAACGTTCCGATAAATCGGTGAAATGCGTTTTTGCCAATGACGGTATTCATGCGCTAGAAAAAATAAATGCTGAAAAGGAATTTGTTCCTGATTTTATTTTCATTGACTTGAACATGCCACGAATGAACGGCCAGGAATGCCTGGTGAATATTAAAAAAATAGACAAGCTGAAAAATGTTCCTGTCTATATATATTCAACTTCGATGGATCCTCTAACGATCGCAGCTAATAAAAAGCTTGGCGCAAACGATTTTATTGTAAAGCCAGCCAGTATGATGGAGCTGACTGCGGTCTTATCAAAATTATTAAAACGTCCCGCAGTATTTCTTAGCATGGCAATGATGTTGCTTGCAGCTATACCACAAAAAATATTTGCACAAAAAACCACCCTGCCACCTGTTTCAAAACTGAAAAAATTATCCGTAGAGCAGTTGATGAATATTGAAGTAACCTCTGTTAGTAAGACTCCTCAAAAACTGGCAGAAGTAGCATCTGCAATCCAGGTGCTGACAGGGGACGACATAAAAAGATCGCCTACAACACTTATGCCTGAAGTACTAAGGCTTGCACCAAACTTACAGGTGACCCGGGCGGGCGCACATGACTGGGCAGTTACGGCAAGGGGATTTAATGGCGCTCCTATTTCAAATAGTTCACTGGCAGATAAATTATTGGTAACGATAGATGGACGTGCCGTTTATAATCCACTCTTTGGCGGAGTGTATTGGGATGTTCAAGGTGTGATGAAAGATGATATTGACCGCATTGAAGTTGTTAGTGGTCCGGGCGGAACGCTTTGGGGTGCAAATGCTGTTAATGGTGTTATCAATGTGATTTCAAAAAATGCAAAAGAAACGCAGGGGTTTACGGCATCTGCAGCATACGGAACGTTTTTAAAAGATGGTTTTACATTAAGATACGGATCTCATATTGATTCAACTTTTTATTTCAGAATATTCGGTAACAGGTTTGATTTCAATAGTTCAAACTATAAAAATGGCTTAAGTGCAGATGATAAATGGAACATGACCAAAGGGGGTTTCAGGATGGATTATACACCTAAGGGAAAAAGTAGTTTCACTTTACAGGGCGATTTGTACACGGGTAATGAAGACGTTGGCGATAGCACACAGATAAATGGACAGAATCTACTGGGAAGATGGAAATATAATATTTCACAAAACGCCGGGCTTACCTTCCAGGCATATTTTGACCGTACATGGCGAAATGCAAAACCGGACCATTTAACGGATGAAGTAAAAACATTGGATTTTGACCTTCAGTACAATTTCAGGATTGCCCGTTTCAACAGGATTTTATTGGGCATTGGTTACCGTAATTTAAGTGATAGTACAAATAGCGGAATCAGCAGATTCACACCTGCATTTAGAACCTTACAGCTTTTAAGCGGCTTCTTACAGGATCAAATAACGTTGATACCTAAGCGCCTTGAACTTACCATTGGCAGTAAGTTTCTTCACAATGATTATACTCATTTTGAATGGCAACCAAGTGCCCGGCTTGCATGGACCGTTACGGAAAAAAACACATTGTGGACAGCCGTATCCAGAGCAGTTCGTGTACCCAGCAGGTTTGACAGGGATCTTACTTCTATACAGGACCTGGATTATCCCCCTGTAACTTCTGAAAGAGTAATTGCTTATGAGTTGGGCTATCGTACACGGCCAGCCGAAAATGTATCTATATCGGTGGCAACATTTTATAATAATTATGATGATCTTAGAAGTATCGACAGCACCACATTCATCAACCGCCGTGTTCTTGGAAATAATTTAAAAGCAAATTCCTGGGGTCTTGAATTTTCTGCGAATTATATCGCTACAAAATGGTGGCGCTTGCGGGGAGGCTTTACTTATATGAATAAAAAATTCACGTACCTGACTACACGCACCATTCCTGATGATGATAAATTTGAAGCCATTGATCCAAAGTTCACTGCCACGTTGCAATCTATTATGGATCTTCCCAAAAATTTCGAATTCGATATCGTTGCAAGATATGTTTCCAAACTTGAAGGATCTGCTTCAAGGGTTATCCCGGATATACCTGCTTATTTTAGCCTTGATGCAAGAATTAACTGGACTTATAAAAATATTTCACTCGGGCTAAGTGCACAAAACTTAACGGATGATTCTCATCCTGAATTTGGATCTCCCCGTATTGAACCACGTGAACTACCAAGAAGCATACATGCTAAAATAGGATTCCACTTTTGAAAATAAAAACAAACCATACCTTATCAGTAAACAGGGGCTTGAAAAAAGCCCTCGGTATTTTTATTGTTTTTATTTTACTAACAACACAATTTGTAAAAGCACAAACAGCTGCAGAATACCAGGTAAAAGCCGTGTTTCTTTTCAACTTCACCCGTTTTATTGATTGGCCTACCACATGCTTTGAAGCCAGCAACAGTCCTTTTGTTATTGGTATACTTGGCAATGATCCTTTTGGAACATATATTGATGAAACAGTAAATGGGGAAACAGCAGGCCAACACCCAATTATCATCAAAAGATATAAAACAATCAAAGACATTGACAACTGCCAGATCCTTTTTATTAATTCAGCTGAAAGCGAACTGATCAAACCTATACTTGGAGAATTAAAAGAAAAAAATATATTGACAGTAAGTGACGCAACAAATTTTGCTTCCCTTGGCGGGATCATTGGTTTTTTTATTGAAAATAATAAGATAAAAATGCAGATCAATACGGATGCTGCAAAAGCGGCTTCACTCAGTATCAGTTCAAAATTATTGAGCCTGGCAAAAATTTTATAATATACCGTGAATGAATACATGAAGTTAAGAGATGCCCCCATACAAAGAAAATTAATGAGCGTGATCTTATTGAGTTGCGCCATAGTGGTATTGCTCATGTCAACTGCATTCATCATTTTCGAGTACTATAGTTTTAAAAGAAGCCTGCAAAGCCAGATATCAACACTTGCAGAAGCTATTGCCTTCAATTCTTCCGCTGCCATTATTTTCGATAGTCCACAGGAAGCAAATGAGATACTTGCTGCGCTTGCTGCAGAAAAACGTATTGTTGCTGCCAGCCTTTATAATGCAAATGGCAAACTATTCGCAAAATACCCCGCTGATCTTCCAAATGTAAGCCTGCCGGTAAAACCAGGTGTAAAAGGTTTTCGTTTTATAAATGGCTACCTGGAAGTGTTCGAACCGGTTTTGCAAAAACAGGCAACTGTTGGAACACTATACATAAAATCAAACATGGAAGCTATGTATGTACAATTAAAAAAGTACATGATGCTGGCGACATGGCTTTTTTGTTGTTCTTTATTCATTGCATATCTATTATCACGGGCATTAAGAAGAACGATCTCACAACCCATACTTGCATTGGAACAAACGGCAAAAATGATTTCTGAAAAAAGAGATTATTCTGTTCGTGCAGTTAAGGTTGGTAATGATGAAGTAGGTGCGCTTACAGATGCCTTTAATAATATGCTCACGAGGATCGAAGTACAAAATGCAGAGATTACTTCATTCAACATTAAACTTGAGCAAAAGGTTCGGGAACGGACAAACGAACTTGAATCTGCCAATAATTATTTAAAACAACAAAATGATTTTGTAGAAACCATTCTTGATGCATCGGCACATATTATTGCTGTGCTGGATAAAGATCTGCGGTTTAGCTCCTTAAATAAAAAAGGAGAAGAACTTTATCATACAAAAAGAGAACATGTAATTGGTAAATCATACCTGGAGATATTTCCTGGAACAAATCGCTCTCCTGCATATACGGATATATTAAAGGCATTGAATGGTGAATATGTTCACAATACCGTCGCAAAGTCTGCGATCATCGACGGATATTTTGAAAATTATTTTATACCGCTAAAACTAGGAGAAGAAGTTTATGGCGTACTTATACTTTCGCATGATATTACTGATATTATGGAGGCAAATGAAAAATTAAAGGAACTCAATAATGAACTGGAAAAATCGAACCGTGACCTGGAACAGTTTGCCTTTATCGCCAGCCATGACCTGCAGGAGCCTTTGCGCAAGATCCATATCTTCAATGATATGCTTGGTGAAAATTTTCACAACGAACAAAACATGCGTAAGTACCAGGCCAAAATTGATCAATCAGCCAAACGCATGCAGGATCTGATTATGGATGTATTGAACTTTAGCCGCATCTCAAAAACGGAAGAAGCATTTACGCAAAACGATCTCAATATTATTCTTGAAAATTTAAAAAATGATTTTGAATTACTCATTATTGAAAAAGATGCAACCATAACTTATGAAACACTTCCTGTTATTCCTGGCATTGCATTGCAGCTATCACAATTATTTTCAAACCTTATAAGCAACTCACTTAAGTACAACGATAAAAAACCGTCCATACATATCGCTACCCATTTTCTTTCGCGTGAAGAAATAAAAGCAAATAAAAAACTGAGTCCGGCAACACGATATGTAAGAATAAAATTCAGCGATAATGGAATTGGTTTTGAAGAAAAATACAGTGAACAAATATTTACCATCTTCCAGCGTTTACACGGCAAGCAAGCTTATTCCGGCACTGGTATCGGGCTTGCACTTTGCAGGAAGATCGTGGAAAACCATCATGGTATAATTAGTGCTGAAGGAGAAGTTGGTGTTGGGGCAACGTTTACGGTTATTTTGCCGATTACTTCAGCCCCCTGACCCCCGAAGGGGGAACTTAAGGACAAGCTTCTTTTCTCCATTCTAAATTTTATAATAATTGTGGCTGTTTTGTTTTACTTCAGTGTTCAATATTCCGTGTTCCTTGTTCGATATTCTACCTGGTCTGAGTGAAGAGTTACAAATAAAAAGTAGAGATACATTTAAAATAAAACAATATATAATTCATATTTTTTCATTCATCCACTTCTTTATGCTTAAGTAATAGAGTATCGAACAAGGAAAAATGAATATTGAATAAAGAAGTTAAATAAATCAGTGAATCAGTGGCAATTTTGCGCAAGCAAAACAACATTCGGGCCTAAACATTTCGTCCATCTCCGGAGAGGGGTTGGGGTGAATTTTTAAGCGCTGCCTATTTTGTAATCACATTCTGATAATAATCCAACACTTTTTTTCTCAACACAAAATCATATTTCGAACTAATAAGATTGATACTGGCACGATCTAAATTATTTTTTGCAGTAAGATAATCTATGGATGTACCAACTCCAGATGCAAAACGAATTTCGGCTGCCTTGAAAGAACTTGCATAAGCCTCTACCTGTTGCAATAATGTATTATAAGTTTCATATGCATTTGTCATATTCAAATGTGCCTGTTCAATTTGTTGATGCAACTCCACTTTTGTTCTTTCTTCTACGAGTTCACTGTTTTTTACAGCGATGCCGGCAAGCTTAATATTATTCCTTACACGGAAACGATTGAAGATTGGTATTTGTAATCCTACATTCAATCCTGAGAATATATTATTTTTTACCTGTTCTCCATATCCAATTTTTCCATTGCTGTTTGTTGCTGCACTTGAATAATTGGTTTGTGCACTTCCACTTAAATAAAGCACAGGAAATAAAGTTCCTTTTACTGATTTAAATGCAAACTGGGAACTTTTAGTCCTGTATTCCACTGCTTTAATGAGTGAAAATTGTTTCAATGCGTTTCCATAAATATCATCAGGTGTTTGCGTATAAGCAGTTAAAAAATCTTCCGCATTTATTCTTTCCAAAGACATATCTTTGGAATAAGGCACATTCATCAACTGCGATAAAGATAATTTGGAAGACTCCAACTGGTTTTTTGCATTCAGAATATTCAATTCATCACTCATCGTTTGCCCTTTCAAATCTGAAACCAATGAAGGGCTCACTGCCCCCACACTATCGAGAACCTGTAGCCGCTCCAATTGTTTTCCACTTAATTCTTTTTGCTTTTCTGCTGAAGTAAGCAGGTCTTCGTTATTTAGCACCTGCAAATATGCAAGTATAACATTCAGCGTAAGATTATCCTTTGCCTGTTGAAATTCCATTTTGGATGCATTGAACGCAAACTTGTTTTGTTTGACATTATTTTGCAGATTCATTCCATTAAAAAGCATTACACCTGTACTAGCACCATAGGTTCCGTAAGTAACAGATTGATTTACATAACTGTTGCTGGTTATATCCACACTCCTGCCCTGGTTAATACCATGATCAAAATTTGCATTCAGGTCGGGCAACATATTTGCTTTAGCTTGTTTCAAATTCACTTTGGCTTCATCTGTAAGCAAACCACTTTGTTTAACCTGAATATTATTTGCCAACGCTGTATCTATACATTGTTGTAAAGAATACTTTGCGGTTGTTTGTGCCCATACATTCATTTGTATTAAAAAACATGAAAAGCCCGCAATCATCATTCGTTTCATAGCTACTTTTTTATTGTATATTTTGTTGTATCCTTCCATCAAGCAGGTCGATGATCCTGTCCCCATATTCTGCATTTTTTTCTGAATGTGTTACCTGGATGATCGTTATCTTATCTTCTGTATTTATTTTTTTAAAAAGTTCCATGATCTCTTCTCCTTGTTTTGAATTTAGATTTCCAGTTGGCTCATCTGCAAGCAACACTTTTGGTTTTGCAATAAGCGCTCTTGCAATACCTACCAATTGTTGCTGACCGCCCGAAAGCTGCGATGGAAAAAGATCTTTTTTTCCAACCATATTAAAGCGGTCAATCATATCCGCAACCATTGCCTTTCTTTCAGAACCTTTTACGTCCTGGTAAAGCAAGGGTGTTTCAATATTTTCATATACCGTTAGTTCATCAATTAAATGATATGCCTGGAAAATGAAGCCAATATTTTTCTTGTACAATTCTGTACGTTTTTTTTCTTTCAGTTCGAAAACAGGCTCTCCTAAAAATTGATAGCTGCCTTCAGAGGGAGCATCAAGCATACCAATAATATTCAGCAATGTTGATTTGCCTGAACCCGATGGCCCCATGATCGAAATAAATTCTCCTTCACCGATTGTAAGATGAATGTCTTTTAGCACAAAGTTTTTTCCGCCATTGCTGTTGTACCATTTTGAGATTTTTTCCAGTTGAATCATATATTTAATTTATTAGAGTGTTTTAATTTATTGATATCAGATTTCAGAAATCAGATTTCAGCTAAGAATTTCATTGCAATGAAAGCAGCTGATTTCTGATAGCTGATTTCTGATTACTATTCTGTCTTTAAACTTTTTACAGGATTACTCAATGCTGCTTTTGCAGAATGAAATGATGCTGTTAATGCTGCCGTAATTACAATCACAAGCGCTGAAACTATAAATGGAATTGCAGACAAGCCCGTGTTGTAAGGAAATACATGCAGCCAGTTATTCATAAAATATCCTGCTACCGGGAATGCGATCAGGGCTGCAATAAGGGATAAAAATAAATAATTTTTTGTGATCATGGTTACTACCTGTAAAGTACTTGCGCCCAATACCCTTCTGATACTGATCTCTTTTTGTCTTTGTTGTGTGGTAAAGGCTGTTAATCCCAATAAGCCAAGGCATGTAATGATGATCGTTAGTATAGAAAATGCCGCAAATATTTTTCCTCTTTTTTGATCAGCAACATATTGAGACTGAAAATCCTCATCGAGGAATTTATATTCAAAAGGTAATTGAGGAAAATATTTTTTCCAGGTGGCCGCTACTTTTGTAATGGAGGTTTTAATATTTGTTTCATTAAGTTTCAACTGGATGATATTGCAATTTTGTGCATAGAATAGCATCAGCGGCGAAATAGGATTGTACAAAGATTTTTGGTTGAAGTCTTTAAATACACCCACTACTTCAACGTAATTACCAGAAGTATCACCAGGGAATTTTATGCGTTTTCCCAAAGGTTCATCCCACCCGAAATATTTTGCCATTGCTTCATTCACTAAAAGGCCATGCAATGTATCTGCAGGCCCGGAGAAATTTCGGCCCTTTAATATTTTAATTCCCAATGTTTCAAAATAATGTTCATCAACATTATAACTTTCTATGCCTTTGTCAGCATAACCATTTTTTGTTTCAACTGAAAAAAGATTAAGTGAAATATTATGGCTCCCGGGATAACCATATGCTGTGCCAACTGATTTAATACCAGGCAAACTGCGAAAATCATTATTCATAGAAGATATTTTCCCACGTTCATCTTCACCGGTATTTACAATTACAGTCATCACCTGGTTTTTATCAAAGCCAAGATCCTTTTTATTTAGAAAAGAAAGTTGAGCATAAACAACCCAGGTACAAATAAGCATGATCATTGAAATAGAGAATTGCAATACAACCAGTGTACGGCGAAGATTTACATTGCCCGATGCTTTCGAAAGCGTGCCTTTTAAAATACTCACAGGTTTAAACGATGATAAATAAAATGCAGGATAACTTCCTCCAACCAAACCGGTAAACAAAATAATTCCAACTAATAAATAAATATTGGATGGTTGAAAAACGGTGTGCAATGTAAATGCCTTCCCGGAAATAGCATTAAAAGTATGTAGTAACATCAAAATCAATCCTACACTTAACAATACTGCTACAAAAGCAGTAAACAATGATTCTCCAAGAAATTGCAATACCAATTGTTTTTTTGTAGAACCAGTAACTTTCCGAATAGCAATTTCCTTTGCTCTTCGTGCAGACCTTGCCGTTGTTAGATTCATATAATTGATACAGGCAATCAACAACATGAAAAATGCTACTGCAGAAAAGATCCAGATATAAGACATGCTACCCAATTCTTCCGGTTCCTGCTGTAAATCAGAGTGCAGGTGAATTTCAGTAATTGGCTGCACACCATAATGTATTTTCACATTAAACTGTGCAAAAATGGATGCCATGTATTTATCATACATGGGTATTAATTTTTTATTAAAGGCTTCTGCACTCGTACCTGGCTTTAATAATACATAAGTAAAGTTGTTGAATCCACCCCACCTGCCCGGGTTATCCTGGTTATCTTTTAATATTGATGACGATGAGATCAACATGTCAAAACGCAAATGTGAATTAGTAGGTACATCTTCAATAACAGCAGTTACCTTATACAAATCATAAACTGTCTTAAGCGTTTTACCAACTGCCTGTGTATTTTTTCCAAAATATTTTTCAGCCAATGATCTTGATATCACGATACTGTTTGGTTCATTCAATGCAGTACGGGCATTGCCTTCAATAAACTTATGGGTGAATATGTTGAAGATGGTACTATCTGCATAATAAATCTTTGTCTCGTAATAACTATTATCACCGTTCTTAAACAATGTTCTTTCCCGGTTAAAAAACCTTACATACTCTTCTACTTCCGGGAAATCTTTTTTTAATGTTGGCCCGAGCGGAAGTTGTGTTAATGTCCAATTGGTATTTTTATCTTTCTCCTGTATGTAAGAAACGATCCTGAAAATACGATCTGCTTTTTCATTGTAGCGGTCGTAACTCAATTCATCTTTTATATAGAATATCAAAAACAAACTAAATGTAATACCGATGGTAAGGCCCATTACATTTAACAGGCTGTACCATCTGTCTTTTTTAAAATTACGTAGCGCAATTACCAGCAGATTTTTTATCATTTATTTTATTTTTATCCGTTGACTAAAGTCAACGGCAATGGACTTTCTTATTCCTTATTTTTCATTACTTATTCCTTATTTCCTATTCTGTTCTTAAACTCTTTACCGGGTTTTGCAATGCCGCTCTTGATATTTGCAATATGATCAGTAATGTTGTTATCATTCCCAATACAATAATTGAAATTGCAAAAGGCTGTGCGGTTATGGCTACCCGATAGCTATAATCATTCAGCCAATTTTGCATCATGTACCAGGCGATGGGAATGGAAATGATCCCCCCGATCAAAATTACAGGTATAAAATCTTTCATGAACAATGCTGCAATATTTGGAATTGATGCACCAAGAACTTTCCTGATTCCAATCTCCTTTGTTCTTTTTTGAATACTAAGCGATATTAAACCAATGATACCAAGCACAACAATGATCAGTGCCAATGCAGTTGCAACTTGTGATGCTTTTTTTAACTGTATCTCCGATTGATAAAGTATTTGCAATGATTCGTCCATGAATTTATAATCGAATGCTGTTCCGGGTAACAACGTGGACCATTTCTTTTGAATAGCAGCCATAGTATTTCCAACATTCCCTGGCTTTAATTTAAAACAAAGTAAACGATAAACTTTATTGAGGTTTATATCCGTTATCATCAAGGGTGCAATCTGTCCCTTCATGGATCCGAAATGAAAATCTTTTGTCACACCAATAATTGTGAGTGGAAAATTCCCTGGCGCAAACAATCGTTTCCCTATTGCATCATTTGCATTTTTCCATCCCAATGATCTTGCTGCCGATTCATTGATTACAAGATTAAATGAATCTGAAGGTTGTTGAAAATATCTCCCGGCAATTAAAGGAATTTTAAATACATCTAAATACTTTTCATCAGTAACGATTGTTTCATGCGCAACAGCCTGTGTAGAGTCCTTTCCTTCCGGATATAAAAGTGTTGTGCCCGCTCCCATCCCATTTGGTATTGACCAGGATACGGATGCTTCGCTCACTTCTGGTAATTTGCTAAATTCATCTCTCACAACTTGCATATGGCGTATGCCTTCGTCTGTCCAGTTACGTGGTAGTTGTACAGAAACAACAAATTCTTTATTATAACCAAGATCATTACCGAAGAAAAGCGCCACTTGTTTTGTAGCGATCAATGTGCCAATCAATACAACCGAAGCTGCACAGAACTGAAAACCTACCAATGTTTTTCTGAAAAATACATTTCCATTTACAGATTGAAATTTTCCTTTTACTGAATCTACCGCTTTTAATCCCGACAAAATAAATGCTGGATAAATACCGGCGAGAATACCAATGACAAAGATCAATACCAGCGGAGCCAAAATATAGTAAGCAGGAAAACTAAAAAGTAACGGTATGTTTTTTCCAAGAATACCAGATAAGAATGGATTTGCTAAAACATACATACCAAAGGCAAATATCATGGCAAAGAAAACCAACACGATTGATTCAGTAAGAAACTGGTACATGAGTTGTCTTTTCAAACCACCCATTACTTTACGAACGCCAATTTCTTTGATCCTTGTTGAAGATTTTCCTACGGAGATATTTATAAAATTGATGATCGCCATAATAAGGATGAACAATGCTATAAATGAAACGGTGTACAGCATTTTCTTAACGAGGTTATTATTTTGTTTTAGATAATAATCTGTCAACGGAGCCAGGTATGGCTGCATGTTGCCGGCAATATTTGAATTAGAATTTTGTGCCAGTATTTGTTGCATGGGCTTTTGCAGATCCTGTGGCTTTACCCCTTTTTGCAGTTCAACATAGCCAACGATATACGGATTGTTCCACAGATCAACATTTCTTCCGAAATAATTAATGGAACTAACGGGAATAAATACCTGGTTATCATTATCAGCATTCATTCTTGTAACTGAATTAACTCCAGGCATCGCCATCACCCCTGTAATTTTAAAATCATGTTTTGAACCAGAGAAACTTTCGATGGTCAATGTTTCACCAACTACATCTTTTTTTCCAAAATACTTTATCGCCCTGTCTTCTGTAATTACAACTGAGAACGGTTCATTCAAGGCGGTTCTAGTATCACCATAACTTAATTTAAATCCAAACATGTTAAGCATGGTGCTATCGCCGATCTGCAAGCCTTCCCTGAAAACCTTATCGCCTTTTGAAACATTGGAAGTAATCCCATCCCAGCGATAATAATTTGCAACGAGGCCGGGATATTGTTCACGCAATGCTTTTACAAGCGGGCCAACTGTTGTAAGATTGAGCCCCATGTTTGGATCCTTCCAGTTACTCTGGACGATGTATTGATTCTTTACATTTTTAAGATTGTTGTTTACATTCAATTCACCCCACACATAAGCCGCTATCAATAATGTAAACGCAATACCAATGGAAAGTCCAATGATATTTAACAGCGAATGAAACTTGTGTTTTAAAATATTTCGCCAGGCGATTTTTAGGTAGTTCCTTATCATTTTTTGGCTTTTTGCTGAATTAAAAATTAAGAATTAAAAATTAATGGTGTTTGCAGTATGTAATAACATTAATTTTTAGAGGCATTTTAATTTTTAATTTTTAATTTTTAATTTTTAATTTTTTTACAAAATAACTATTCATTACGAAGGTTCTTAACAGGGTTTGCCGATGCTGCTTTGTACGTTTGCGACATAATGGTAAAAAGTCCAATTCCAAGCAAAAATAAAAAGCAAAATACAACATTCATGAATCCAAAATTTACTCTTATACTAAAGTTTTGAAGAAACATTGTTGCCAGTAACCAGCCAATGGGCATGGCGATTACACCGGCAATCATCAACAATTTCACAAAGCCCTTTGACAATATTTTTACAAGTTGCTTTTCACTGGCTCCAAGTACTTTTCTTACACTGATTTCTTTCCCTTTTACTTCTACCGTATAAGTAACGATGCCCAATAATCCCAGGCTCGCTATGGCCAAAGCAATAAATCCAAGAAATCCCAATAATGAAATCGTGGCTGTTTGTGAATTGCTTTTATCCAGGTCATCGGCCAACCACGAAGTGGAAAATATTGGCGCAGAAGCTTTGGTATTGATTGCAGCTAATACTCTTTTTTGCATAACATCTTTTTCTCCGGCTTCTGTTTGCACATACAAATAACTATAAGCATTTTTCTTCATTCTTAAAGCCAATGGACGAATAGGATTACCTGCATTTTCATAAATAAAATCTTTCAACACACCTGATATTTCTAATTGCACAGAATCATTGATCCATAATTTTTGACCTATTGCTTTTTTACTATCCTGAAAACCAAAAAAATGTGCTGCGGTTTCATTCAAAATAATATATTGCTCGCTATTATCGTTAACAGCTGCAATAGGGAAATTTTTACCTGCAGCAAAACTGAGTTGCAATAACGATGTGAATTTTTCATCAGCATAATAATAATTCAACCCGGTGGCTTCTTTTTTATTACTTACCCATGCGGGGGCATTTATACCCGTAAAACGTTTACTAAAATTCGCTGAAGAAGCCGAAATCAATTTAACACCTGCTACCTGGGCAATTTTTTGTGTGGCAATGTTTTCATCATACCCGTTCAATGGCAGCAGCATTACATTGTCTTTTTTATAACCCGGATCTACAGTCGCTACAAAAGAAAATTGTTTATAAAACACAAACAGGAAAATGAGAATTACCAATGAAAGACTGTATTGAAATACGATCAATGTTTTTTGAAGCCCTAATTTTCCCATCACCCTGGCCGTAGATAAATTCTTTAACACACGTAAAGGCTTAAACGCAGATAATATCCATGCAGGTGATGAACCGGCAAGTAACCCGGTGAATAAAGCATAGGTGATTGAGCAACATATATATGTAAAGTTGTAGTGGAAAGAGGAAGGTATAAATTCGTATCCATCATTAAAAGGTGCATACCTGACTATAAGTGAAAGAATTATCCAGGCGAATCCAAGTGCCAGCATAGATAATAAAACGGACTCAAATATATATTGACCAAATACCTGTGAGCGGTTTGCTCCCACAATTTTTCTCACTCCTACTTCCTTCGCTCTTGTTAATGCCCTTGCAATGGTTAAATTGGTATAATTAAAACATGCGGCCAACAGGATGAGCAAGGCCATGCCAACTTCAAAATAAATTTTTTCCCATGATGAGCCGCTACCAATATTATTTGCAAGATCACTGCTTCCTGGTGTTATACTGCTTAATGGCTGCAAATTAAATTCACTGGTGCCCTCTTTATTCTCAACATTCATTTCCCTGGCAAAAGCATTTAATTGCGGTTGAAATGCTGATGGGGTGAATCCTTTCTTTAATAACACATACGTATAGCCGGCGTTGAAAGCAAATGCATCTGTCAATTTTTCCGGTAATATTTTATCTTTTTCTAATTGAGTAACGCTACTATAAGAAGCATAAGCATCAAAGTTTAAATGTGATTTCCCTGCCGGTTTATTGAGTACACCTGTAATGATGAAGCTGGAACCATTCTCCATCGTTAGTACTTTTCCAATCACATCATTGGTTCCAAAATATTTTTCTGCAGTTGATTTACTTATTACAACTGTATTGGGCATTTGTAAAGCTGTTGAAACATTGCCCGCAGAAAGCGTAAATCCAAATATTTTAAAAAAAGAAGGTTCGGTAAAGGCACCTCCAATGTATATTTCTTTACCATTCGCAGTTGCTTTTCCATTAAAAGATGGATAAATGTTAACGACACTTTCAATAAAATTTGTGTCCTTCACTACAGCATCCATCAAAGGTAGCGGCGTGCTTGCCATTTTCCACTTCGTTTCATTTTTTTTGCTGTATGCTGATGTGATACGATATGTACGTTCGGGTGATGGATGAAAATGATCGTAACTCAATTGATCCTGCAACCTGATCATGATCATTAATCCTACAGACATGCTAAGCCCAAGGCCGAAAATATTTATAAAAGAAGTCATCCTGTGTTTGGAAAAACTTCTTAAAGCAATTTTGAAATAACTTAGTAGCATGGGTGTGTTCTTATATATTGTTACTCTGGGTGGAATTAAAAATTAATGGTTTGTTTGGTAGCTGATAACATTTATTTTTAGTCATATTTTAATTTTTAATTTTTTTACGAAATAACTATTCATTACGAAGATTCTTCACCGGATTCGCCATCGCCGCTTTAATAGCCTTATACGCAACCGTTATCCATGCGATGATCATTGAGCCGGCAATTGCCAGCAGGAAGATCCAGATGGAAAGATTAATGCGGTATGTATAATTCTGTAACCATGCATGCATAATATAATATGCAATGGGTGCAGCAATGGCAAAAGCAATAATGATGAGCAATGAAAATTCTTTCGAAAGCAGGTACACGATCTGTTTAGGTGTGGCGCCAAGTACTTTCCTTATGCCAACTTCTTTTGTTCTTTGTGCAGCCATAAAAGAAACCAATCCATACAAGCCAAGACAACTGATGAATATCGCTATGAAAGCAAATATCTTATAAAGCTGTGCGAGTTGGTTTTCCTGTTTATAAAACTCGGCAATACGTTTATCAAGAAAACTATATTCATACACATAATCAGGATAAGTTTGATTCCATCTTTTTTCTATGAATGGCAACGTTTCTTTTTCTTTACCTGGTATTATTTTAATTCCTATCCCTTCGTAAGATCCTTTCATTGGCGCAATAACAACTGAACCCAAAGGATCACGCAGAGAGTTGCTATTAAAATCTTTTACAACACCGACAATGGGCGCTACCATGCCACCATCCCAGAAATTCATCTCTTTTCCGATTATTTGTTTAGGATCAGTAAAGCCTAATTTATGTGCAGTTGTTTCATTTATAACAAACTCACGTACGGTATCACTTTCCTGGTAAGGCCCGCCTGCAACAAATTGCAATCCATAGGTTTTAAAATAATCTATATCTGCCCATTTTAAATTAGCATTGAAGGGAGTAGCTTTTGTTGAATGGTCAAACTTAAAATCGCTTGTCCAGTTTGATGAAGAAGATGGTGCGTTGTAAGCTGCACTTACATTCTTAATATTGGAATTTCGCAGCAGGCTTTGTTTTAAATAATCAATCTTTGCTCTACTGATACTATCGCCCGGTATCGGCACATTAATGATCGCTTCTTTATCAAATCCAAGTGAAGCATTCCTGAAATAATTCATCTGGCTAACCACGATCAATGTGCCAATGATCAGCACATGGGCAATTCCAAATTGTGCAACTACAAGTACACGGCGCAGTGAGATACCACCGGCCATCTTTGATGTGATCTTTGTTTTTAATGCTGTTATTGGATTAAACCCGGAAAGTATTACAGCAGGATATGTTCCCGATAAAAAAGTAACTACAATTAACACAGTGATTAAAAATAAAATAATAGCAGGATTACTTAAACTAAATGCAATTTTAAGTTCCAACAGTTGATTTAAGAATGGCAACGAAAGCCAGGCAAGCGCAATGGCAACAAGCAACGATGTTATTGTAATGATCGCTGTTTCGCTTAGAAACTGGAAAGCCAGTTGTTTACGGCTACTTCCCAAAACCTTGCGTACGCCAACTTCTTTTGAGCGATTGACTGCCTGTGCCGTAGCAAGATTTATAAAATTTACGCAAGCGATCAATATAAGAAAAAGCCCGATTAGTTTTAATGCTAATGCTAAAGACTTACTGAATGTGTGATTTCTATAATTTCCAAATTCTTCATCAAAATGCATTTCAGATAAAGGTTGTGTAACGTATGCTTCTTTGGCATATTCGGCAGGCTTATGTTTTTTTGCAAATGTTATTAAATCTTTGTTGAATTTTGAAATAGATACATTTGATGGCAACTCTACAAACGTGTAAGCACTCCCCCAAGTACTCACCCAATCAGTAAGCATGTTTTTAATATCCGAATTTGATAAGGCAGAATATGAAACAAGTACTTCAAATGGAAAATCTGTGTTATCTGGCACATCATTTAAAATTCCTGTAACCTTGTACACTTCATCTTTCCTGCTACCATGCATAATCGTTTTACCAATAGCGCTATGCCAGTCGCCAAAATATTTTTCAGCCGTTTTTTTTGTAAGTACAATACTATTGGGTTGCGTTAGTGAAGTCTTTGCACTTCCATTCAACCATTCAAAATCAAACATGCCAAAGAATTCAGGTTCTGTATAATACAGGTCTGCTTTGAATTTCTTTTTTTCTCCGCCAGGATTATCGATTGTAAGCGGTTCTCCTTCCCTGTTCAAAATCCTTGCTTCCTGTTTTACCTGTGGAAATTCAGCCATTAATGCAGGCCCAACAGGAAATGATACGCCTCCGGAATAATGAATTATTCCATCTGGTTGCGGACGCATGCTACCAATGCGATAAATGTTTTCTTTTTTCGAGTGAAAATTATCAAAGTTAATTTCAAATTGAATCACAAGAAATATCAGTAAGCAAGCTGCAATGCCAATTGACAAACCAAGAATATTCATTAATGTATAACCTTTGTAGCGAAGAAGATTTCTATAGGCCGTTTTGAAATAATTTAATAACATCGTTTTACTTTTTTGAACTTGATTTTTTTATTGTCAGAATTCTCCGGAAGTTGATATCAGATTTCAGAAATCAGATTTCAGCATTGCATTTTCACGATTCGGCATTCTCAATTCACTATTCACTGTTCTCTTTTTAAAAATTACCCCACTGCCGACGGTCAAGTTCACCAACCACTATGCCAAGGCTCAAATATTTGACTAACAGCATCTTAGGTGTAGCCACAAAAAAAAAGTGTACGAAAACGAACAGTTTACGTACACTTTCGTACAGCGGAAAAACAGCCTTAAGCTATAAGTTTTTTAGCTGTAAGCTATAAGTTATGATCGCTTGTATATGTTTTTAATATTGATTTAGTTTAATTTCCAGGAATTAGATAATTATAACTTTTGCAAACAGCAATGCTTTTAAATAATCACAAACAACTTATAGCTTGCAGCTAACAGCTTATAGCTTATTCAGTTCGTAATAATTTAACCGGGTTCGTTCTAACTGCCTGCCAGACTTTAATGCCTGAAGTGACTGTAGTAATAATAAATAACACGATCACAGACCATACCACAGAACTAATGCCTACACCAGCATTTATTTTAAAGATCAAATCGAGTAATAATTTTGTCAATGCCCATCCACCATAACAGCCCAGGATAGCCGCTACAATAAAAATCCAGAAATAACCCTTGTTAATTAATATGAGTATATGCCGCGGACTGGCCCCAACTACTTTTCGTAGTGCTATTTCTTTCATCTTCTTCAATGCCGTTAACGAAACCAGGGCAAACAATCCTGTAGCAGTTAATAAAATACTTAATATAGCAAACCATGAAAATATTTTTGAAATGCTGTTACTCGTTTGGTAAGTTTCTGCCTTAACCTCATCCTGGTAAAATCCGGCAAACGGCTTTAACGGGTATAACTTTTTCCATGCCTCTTTTGTTTTTGAAAAAACATTCACCAGGTCCTTCGGCTTTGCCTGAACAATCAGAAACCGGAACCTGCTTTCTTTAGTCAATTTCATTGCAACGGGATCAAGTGGCTCAAATAAAGTGTTTGACTGAAAATCTTTTAAAATACCTATCACAGAATAAGTCATACTGTCAACATGTATTTTTTTGCCCAATGCTTCTTCATCTTTCCACCCATAAATAGCCGCTGTTTTTTGCGATATCAGCAAAGCATTTTTATAATCTGATTCCATATCGGGCTCAAAGCCCCTGCCGGCAGCAATTTTAAGTTGCATGGTTTTTGGATAATCTTTTCCTACTTCTAAATAATCAATTTCCTTTTTCATTCCTTCCGCCTCACTCATTTTTTTACTGTAACCAAAACCAATATGATTGCGGCTGCCAGCCAATGCCGTTACTCCTGGTAATGCAGCAATCTCATTTTTTAAAGCAGGATAAATACTTGAATCTGAAAAAGGAATTCCAATCGTATTGTCTATCGCATATCCATAATCGTAATTGCGCTGGAAGGCGGAATTGCGTGCAAAAGCAATTCCGGCAATAACTGTAATAATCGCAATGGATAACTGCAGGCCCAGCATTAAACGGCTGAATAAATTAGAACCACCAAATTTTACTGAACCACGAAAAATTTTTGTAGCATTAAAACCACTTATATAAAAAGCAGGATACGCCCCGGCTAATAATGTAGTACCGACAAGTATGCAAAACAGGAATACAAGTAAATTTTTATCATGAAAATAATCTGCCTGTACATTCACTCCTTCAATCATTTGATTGAATTGTGGCAGCCACCATATATTGAATAAAACAGAAAGTAATATTGATGCAATAACGATAATAGCACATTCCATCAATAGCCGGCGTATAAGTTGCCCATGCGTACTCCCCATCACTTTACGCATTCCAATTTCTTTTAAACGCTTGTTGGCACGTGCAATTGTAGTGTTTGAAAAATTAAGACAGGAAGAAAGAAAAATCAGGAAAGCCAAAACCAGTGGCCCATATCCCGATGCATCATCAGGCCGTTTATACAAATTATTTGCACTAACTACATCTCTCCATGCAGCGTTTTGCCTGATAGAAATAAATTTGAACCCGGTAACTTTCCAATCCTCTTTGGCTTTATTTTGCAATGGCAAATACTTATTCATTTGCTTTTCCAAACGGTCAGCAGTAGCCGCATCTGGAATACTAAAAAATGCTGCATCTAATAACCATGCCCAGTTATGGGGTTGAATTTTACTTCCATCAGATTTTAACTGGTTATCAAAATTTGTCAGAAAATCAAAACGGATAGTAGAATTAGGAGGAATATCCAGCAACACTCCTCTTACTGTAAGCGGCATAGCATAAGATTCACCTGCATAAAAACTAAGCACTTTACCAATGGGATTTTGATTGCCGAAATATTTCTTTGCTGTTTTTTCTGTAATTAACACAGTATTACGGTCATTTATATTATTATTACCGATAACCAATGGAAAATTGAATAAATTAAAAAATTCCGGGTCAGTAAAATGTACTATTTCCGAAAATGCATCGCTGGTATCATACTTTATATTCATTCTCCTGCTATCAAGCCTTGCTACATCTTTTATTCCAGGGAAATCATTTTTTACCTGCTGTACTACTGCCATTGGAAATATTCCTTCCAATCCTTCCGCATCCTTTTTATAAGTTACGCCCCGGTAAACATTGTCTCTATCTTTATGAAAATCATCATAGCTGAAAGTATATCTATAATCCTGGTAACCCCATACCATAGCCGCAATTCCAATTCCCATTCCGATTATATTAATTAATGCGTAGCCTTTATAGCGCCACAGATTTCGAAAAACGATTTTGAAAAAGTGTGTCTGCATGAGTTGTTAGTTTATCCTGTTTGAAGTTTCCATATTAATTAAGAATTAAGAATTAATAGTTTCTGCCAATGGATGCTGCTTCCGTTGTTATGAAACATTAATTTTTAATTCATAACTTTTAATTTAAAAATAAATTCTATTCACTACGAAGACTCTTCACCGGGTTAGCAATGGCTGCCTTTATGGCCTGGAAACTCACCGTTAGTAATGCAATCGACATCACTGTAATTCCTGCAGCGGCAAATACACTCCAGTTTATATTGATCCTATACACAAAATCTTCCAGCCATTTATTCATTACCCACCATGCAAGTGGAAATGCAATAATTACAGCAATGAATACTAGTTTTACAAAATCTTTTGAAAGCATACCGACTACGGTTTGGACAGAAGCACCCAATACTTTACGAATTCCAATTTCTTTTGTACGTCTTTCAGCAGTGTACATTGCAAGCCCAAACAACCCGAGGCAGGCAACTATAATAGATAGCATTGTAAAGAGACTAAATACCGAACCCATTCTTTTATCAGATTGATACAGCGCATTGAATTCTTCATCCAAAAAGCTATAATCAAATGGCGTTGATGCTGCAAAAGATTTCCATTTGCTTTCTAATTTATTGAGCATTGCCTTTGTCTCACCAGCTTCTATCCTTACGATCGTGTATGTGTAACCGGGATCATAGGTTTTGGATGAGAAATGGAATAATGCAAACGGTGTAACTGCTGCATGCAATGATTGAACATTAAAATCTTTTACAACGCCTATCACTTTAAATTTACTGCCATTTCCCCCGGGATATTCAAGCCAATGCCCCAATGCTGTTTTCCATCCAATTTGGTTTATAGCTTCTTCATTAAGTATTACAGTAGCTGAGTCCGAAAAATCTTTTGAAAAATTCCTTCCTTGCTTTACCTGCAATTGAAGTGTTGGAACAAAATCATAATCAACCATGAATGATGAAAGTTGAATATCTTTCACTACATGTTCATTGTTGTTTTCTACAGGCACGTATCCATCTGTAAATAAATTTTTAGTTGGAATACTGGTTGTGATACTGGCATTTTTAATGCCTTTCATAGCTACGAGTTCCTGCCGGAATGTTTCTTCGCTCTTTCCCAAACGATTACTGTTTGCAATCACAATTACATTCTCCTTATTAAATCCCATATTTTTATTTCGGGTGAATTGAAGTTGCTGGTACGTTATGATGGTACAAACGATCAGTGCAGTTGAAATAGTGAATTGAAAAATAACCAATCCATTCCTTAAGAAAACATTTCCCAGTGATGATGCTGAAAGTTTGCCTTTTAAAACTGCTGCAGGTTTAAAAGAAGTAAGATAAAAAGATGGATAACTTCCGGCCAATAAACCGGTAATGATTATCAATACAAAAAAATACAGGAGGTTATAATTTGAAAACAATAATTCAAATGAAAGTTCTTTTCCTGAAAGTTGGTTAAAAGGCTTTATTAAACTAAATATCAATAATAAAGAGATTACAGATGCGATCAATGAATAAACAAATGCCTCTGTAAAAAATTGTTTTATGAGTTGTATTCTGACTGAGCCCAGGACCTTACGTATGCCGACTTCCTTTGCACGTTTTGCAGATTGTGCCGTGGAAAGATTCATAAAATTTACGCAAGCAAGTATGATGATAAAAAATGCGATCAATGAAAATATGTACACATATTTAATATCGCTTAACGTAGTTAAATTAGAGCCGATACCTGTTGAATAAAGATGTATCGAAGTTAATGGTTGTAAATGAAGTTTATATTTTCCTCCTTTCTTTTCAAATTCTTCCAATGGCTGTCCAATGCGCCTGAATGCGGTAGCAGCCTGCACTCTAACCATTGCAGGAAATTTTGATTCAAGATTTTGAATTGCCAATGCATTATTGGGAATATGATCATTCAACTTTACATAAGTTGCCATTTGCGTCCATACCCAACTCCAGCTAAATCGTTTTACTGCAGGATAAGAAACGATGGGACGAAGCATATCAAATTGCAAAGAAGATTGTGAAGGGATTTTTTGCAATACAGCACTTACAATAAATGGTTTCCTGTTGTCACCAAATAACAATGTCTTGCCAATCGCATTTTCATTTCCAAAATATTTTTTTGCAATTTTTTCTGTAATCACTACAGCATCCGGTTGGATCAGGCAGGTGGCAGCATTTCCCTGTAATAATTTGTAATCAAATACCTGCAGGAAATTAGAATCAACTCCAAAGATGTTACTCTCAGTAAAGTAATTGTCAGATTTGTTATTTTCTTCATAACGCACCACTTCACTACCGCCGGGAAACATTCTTGTATAGCTTTCAATTTCCGGGAAAGTATTTTGCAATGCGGCTCCGGCAGGTGGTGGCGTAGTACCACTTAAAAATTCCTGGCCGCCCATATTCCCTTCTATATTTACCTGGTAAATACGATTGGCCTGGCTGATAAAGCGATCATATTTTATTTCATCCTCTACATAAAATAAAATAAAAAGCACACAGGCTATGCCGATAGCAAGGCCTGATATATTAATGAAACTATTCACT
This sequence comes from Ferruginibacter sp., assembly GCA_039934735.1. Classification (GTDB taxonomy): domain Bacteria; phylum Bacteroidota; class Bacteroidia; order Chitinophagales; family Chitinophagaceae; genus Ferruginibacter. The sequence goes on from JBDTLP010000038.1 coordinate 27,194, forward strand.
TTGTTACGGGTGATGTTTCGCCAGGTGATCTTTAGGTAGTTCTTCAACATGGTATTTTTTTTTCAATTATGAATTAAGAATTAATGGTTCTCCGTTTGAATATTATTTTCATTTTTAGAAAGCATTAATTTTTAATTCATAATTTTTAATTTCAGCATAGTGTTTTATTCCGTACGAAGACTCTTAACCGGGTTCGCCCTCGCCGCTTTGATCGCATGAAAACTTACTGTAAGCACAGCGATCAATATAGCAACCAATCCGGCTACAACAAAAATCGACCATTGAATATGCACCCTGTAAATAAAATCCTGCAGCCATTTATACATTGCCCACCAGGCGATTGGTATTGCAATAAGTAAAGCGATCAAAACAGGTTTAATGAATTCTTTTGTAACCAAAGCAACGATTCCTCCAACAGAGGCGCCCAATACTTTACGAACGCCAATTTCCTTTACACGTTGCCGAATGATGATAAATGCCATTCCAAATAATCCCATGCATGATAAAATAACTGCAATCATCGAAGCAATGGAAAACATTGTTGAAAGACGGCTTTCACTCTTATACCAACGTTCTATATTTTCATTTACATAAGATCCTTTAAATTCAACACCTGGTTCAGCTTCTGCGTATGTCTTCTTTATTAAATCCATTGTTGCAGAAGGATTTTGTGTATTCACTCTTATCAGCACATAATCCAATGTTGAATTATTGTTCATACAAATTGTAAGCGGTTCTGCCTTTTCATACATTGAATAAAGATGAAAATCGGGTACTACACCAATAATATTCCATTTAGGTTTACTGCTATCAGCATAAAAAGAAAGGCCGATTACATCTTTGTCAGAAAGTTGCCTTGCCATACTTTCTGTTACAATTACCGAATTCGTAGTATCAGCAACATAGCTGGTAGAAAAATCCCTTCCTGCTGTTAAAGGAAGGTTCAGTGTTTTTATAATATCATACCCAACTTCAAAAAAATTAGTTTGAATAGATTTACCATTGTAATCAAAACCATAACCAGTTTTACTCGTGCCACCATCCTGGCCCAGTCCAAAATTTACCGTAGAACCTGAAACACTTACGATAGAAGTTTGTGAAGATAAAAGTGTGCGCATTTTTTCAACGATCTGTTTCCCTTTCTCAGCTTGTTTGATAGGAATAGTAATCATTGAAGAAGCACTATAACCCAACGGCGCTTTTTTTAGATGCTGAAACTGTTGGTAAACAACTGCAGTTGTACACATCAATGCAATGGCAATTACAAATTGAGCTACTATAAGTGCATTGCGAAATATGCCTGGCCGTTTCATAGAGATTTTCCCTTTGAGTATATCAACTGTTTTTAGTTTCCCCATAATAAAAGAAGGATAACTGGAAGCAATCAGCGAAACCAACAACAGTATAAGTACCAAACTAAAAATAATACCAGGTTGATACAACAAAGAAGTATCAAATTTTGATTGCATCAATTTATTGAAGCCATTCATTAGTATTATTGTTATTGCAATACCAATAATCATTGATATAAAAACGGTCACAAAGCTTTCTCCCCAAACCTGCATCCACACCTGGCGCTTACCCGCACCCAGGCATTTGCGAACGCCAATTTCTTTAGTACGGGTAAATGCCAAACCAATATTCAGGTTTACAAAATTGAAACAGGCAATTAAAATAATTACACTGGCAATTAATAATAATATATATAGGAAAGATTTACTTACTGTATTGCCGCTACCTAACTTTGCATTAAAATGTATATCGGCGATTGGCAATAATTTCAGCCCGGCATATTCTCCATTTGCATCTTTTTTATAACCTTTATTCTTTAGATAATCAATATCAGCAGGGTTATATTTTTTTGAAAAATCCCGCAATCTTTTTTCCACTGCCGCTTGCGAAGTATTTGCACTTAGTTGTACAATAACCATGTGATGCGTACTATGCCACTCATCTTTTAAGGAACCATAATCAGGATCAAGTTCTGTACGGACCAGGACGCTATAATTAAAAGATGAATTTTGTGGCGGATCCTGTACGATGGCTGAAACTACCAGCTTATTCCATCTGCCACCTATTTTAACTTCCACCGATTTGCCAATCGGATCTTCCTTGTCAAATAAATTGGAAGCCGTCTTTTCATTCAATACAACATCGCCAACATTTCTCAATGGGTGTTGTAATTCTCCTTTTACTAACTGAAATGAAAAGATGCTAAAAAAATCATCATCTACCAATGAAATTGATTGTTCAAGGGCTTTGTCTTTGTAACGTATTTCCCTGCCACGATTTTTTATTCTTGTGGCTTTTTCAATTCCAATCCCTTCGGATTTGAGGGTTGAAGCAACAGGATAACTCATTGAGTTGCTCAAATCCAAACCTTCGGGCGAATTGGAAAAAGAATACATCTCAAATATTTGCTTTTTATTTTTATGAAAATCATCAAATGAAAATTCATTATAAACCATTACGATTAGTAATATGCTACAAGTAAATGCAACCGACATCCCCACAATGTTAATCGCTGTATGTAATTTGTTCTTGCGCATATTGCGCCAGAGTGTTTTGAAATAGTTCTTTAACATGTTGCTCTATTATAATTTGAAGTATCAATTACTGATATCAGATTTCAGAAATCAGAAATATGTTCGTTTCGATAATTCTGGCTGATTGCTGATTGCTGATATCTATTCTGTTCGAAGGCTCTTTACAGGATTTGCAATTGCCGCTTTGATCGCCTGGAAGCTTACCGTAAGCAAAGCGATTGCAATAACAAGTATCGCGGCTACTAAAAACAAATTCCATTTTAATGTGATCCTGTAAGGATATTTCTCAAGCCATGCGTTGGCGGCCATGTATCCGATTGGTATAGAAATAAACAATGAGATGATAACCAGCTTTAAAAAATCTTTTGATAAAGTTGTTACAATACTGTTTATAGAAGCACCCAATACTTTACGAATTCCAATTTCTTTGGTACGTTTTTCTGCTGATAAAACAGTAAGTCCAAACAAACCAATGCAGGAAATAAAAATAGTAAGTATGGCTCCGAATAAAATGATCTGTTTCCATTTTTCTACGGCTTCGTATTGTTTAAAGTTTTCATCATTTTTAAAAACATAAGAATATGGACTTAAAGGAAACCATTGTTTAAATGCTTTTTGTAAAGATTTAAGGCTTGCTGTTTCACTATTCGGTTTTATTTTAATGTAGAATGTGCCATACAAATTATCATTCTTCATGGTGAATAATTGCGGGCCGATTTTAGAATTGTTCAGCGATGCATAATGATAATCTTTTACAACACCAACCACATGGTAGATTTCATTATTATTGTAAAAGAAATTAACGATTTGCCCAATAGGATCTTTCCAACCTGCTTTTTTTACAAAAGCTTCATTGACCAAAATTGAATTGTTTGAATCAGCTGGAAAATCTTTCGAAAAATTTCTGCCCTGAACAATGGGAATTTTTAATTCTGGTATAAAAGATTCATCAATGGTTTCATAATTAAAATCTATGGTTGAATCATTTCCGAGTTTCGCACCAGTCATCCACTGGCCTCCATTTTTCGCAGCCACATCACTGATCGAAGGATTTTTTAAAAGTTCAGATTTAAAACCTGCTGCTTCGGTATGTTTCATGCGATCCTTGTTAATAATAATCAGATCGGTATCATTATATCCTAAGTCAGTTTTAGTAAGAAATTCGAATTGTGCATAGATTGTAAAAGTGCTGATGATTAAAAAAGAAGCCAGTGTAAATTGTAATACAACCAAACTTTTTTGCAAATAACTTTTCCCTTTAAGATTGAATCGGCGATACAAAGTTTCAACAGGTTTATATCCTGACAATATCAATGCAGGATAAAAACCAGCCAACAAACTTGTAAGCAGGAACAAGCCTATATATCCTGCAACCAGTTTTGCATCCATTAAATAACTGATCGAAAGTTTTTTATTGGCCAGATCACTAAAAACAGGAAGGATCAGTTGCGTTAAAATGACAGCAAAAATAAAAGCGATGCTACAAAGCAAAAATGATTCGCCTAAAAACTGGAAGATCAATTGCTTCCTGTTACTTCCAACAACTTTTCTTATACCGATTTCTTTTGAGCGCTTGATTGAACGTGCTACTGTAAGATTTACAAAATTGATACAGGCAATCAGCAAAACAAACAATGCAATCCCCGAAAGAATATACGCATACATTGGATTACTTGCATTTTGTAAACCATTCTGTGCCGGAAGATCTGTACTCATATGCATCTCGGTAAACGGCTGAAGAAAATAGGTACCCATTGAATTATCGGGGCCATCGCCATATTGTGCAATCATTCCTTTATATGCCAGGTCAGCATCTTTCAAATAAAACCTTTGCATCTGCCCTGATGTAACTTGTGGATTTACATTTTTATCCAATACAACAAATGTATTCAGGAAAAAATTGAACCAGTTATCACTGTTCTTAGCATCTGCTTCAGATTCTTTAAAAGGAAGCAATATAGAAAATTGTATAGAAGAATTTTGCGGGCATCTTTTAGCAACAGCAGTTACCTTATAAGGTACAAATACACTGTCATCTTTTAGCATCAGTATTTTTCCAACAACATCGGTTGTACCAAATTGATTCTTTGCCTCGTCTTCAGATAATACAACAGAATTAGGTTCTTTCAAACATGTTTTGGCATCTCCGTTTAATAATGGAAAATTGAATACAGAAAAGAAGCTTGAATCGGCATACATCAGGTCCTGGCTTTTTATTTCAGTACCCTTTTTTATGTCCTGCGAACCACTTTGCACCCTGACAAATGATTTGATACCAGGTATATTTTTTGCAAACCGAGGCCCCTGGAGTAAACCAGTATTTCCATTCTTTTCTTCTTTCCCCTGGTGCGGAAATTTTTCAGCTATCCGATAAATTGCATTTACATTATTATGAAACTGATCAAAGCTCACTTCATCTTTTACGTACAATAAAATAAGAATTGCACAAGACAATCCAATACCAAGGCCCGCGATATTTATAAAAGAATATACCTTGTTCCTCGTAAGATTACGAATAGCGATCTTGAAATAATTTTTAAACATGTTGCTGCTTTTATAATTAAAGTTTCTTCTTTTGATGTCAGAAATCAGAAGTCAGATATCAGAAGTCTCTTCGGCTCGTTATACTCAGCTGACTGCTGATTGCTGATATCTTACTCCGTTCGTAAACTCTTTATCGGGTTTGCCACTGCTGCTTTGATTGCCTGGTAACTAACGGTTACGATTGCTATAACAACCGATAATAATCCTGTAATAGCAAAAACCCACCATTCTATATCTATCCGGTAATTAAAAGATTGCAACCAGCTTCGCATTGCATACCATGCTATTGGTGAAGCAATGATGAAAGAGATGATTACCAGTTTTAAAAAATCTTTTGAAAGCAGTGACGTGATGCTGCCTACGCTTGCTCCAAGTACTTTACGAACACCAATTTCTTTTATACGATTTTGTGCTGTGTACGTTGCAAGTCCAAACAAGCCAAGACAGGAAATAAAAATGGTTAATCCTGCAAACAATCCTGAAAGTGTAGCTGTTCTTTTTTCTCCTTCAAATTTTAGCTCATAGTCTTTATCAACAAAATGATAGTCGAAACCATATTGGGGATTGTATTTGTCGAAAATATTTTTTGCCATTGCTATGGACTTATCAGCAGGCATAGCCGGGTTAAGTTTATAATGAATTACATTGAACCAACTGCCCGGCCCAAACACTATTAGCTGCTGTATCTTTTGGTAAGGAGATTCAAAAACATAATCTTTTATTACACCAACTACCTTCCATGGTTTTCCGTCGTCTTCTTTTATGATTGTTCCCAAAGGATCTTTTAAATTCATTATTTCCACCGAGGTTTCATTGAGCAATACTGCGTTTGAATCAGCAGGATAATTTTTTATATCTATGTCACGCCCCTGTAACAATTGTACTCCCATCGTCTTTACAAAATCAGCATCAGATGAAAAACGGATGAAATCAACCTTATCATCACCAGGTTTACTGCCAGGCCAATGAAAACCCCATCCATCACTCCAACGCTGTGTGATCGGGCTCATCGACTTTGTAACGGCAACGGCTGCCCCGGAACTTAATAATTCATTTTTTATCAGGTCATAATGTTTTTCATTATCACCTTGTATAAAAGTGTAAACCAATTTATCTTTTGCATAACCTGTTTCTCTTCCCTGTGCATAATTGATCTGGTGAACAACTATTATGGTACAGATAATTAAAATAATAGCAAATGAAAATTGTACTACTACCAATACTTTGCGTGGTGTTACCAAAGCATGTGCAGCCTTAAAAGTTCCCTTCAATACTTTTACAGGTTGATAGGAAGAAAGATAAAATGCCGGGTAACTGCCTGCGAGCAAACCCGTAAATAAAATAAATCCTATAGCTGTAAACCAAAAATATATGTTTGAAAAATCAATAAACAATTCTTTTCCAACTAACTCATTAAATCCCGGAAGACTCAACGTTACAATGATCATCGCCAGTAAAGCTGCAAAAAAAGCGATCATAATACTTTCGCTGATAAATTGAACAATGAGCCAGGGTTTTTGTGCACCTACAACTTTACGGATACCAACTTCTTTTGCTCTTTTTTCGCTTTTTGCTGTACTTAGGTTCATAAAATTGATACATGCAATGAGCAATATAAAAATGGCGATGATGGAGAATACTTTAACCTGTTCAATTCTGCCGCCAACATATACGCCATTCTCTGATCTTGAGTACAACCATTGATCGCTGAACAATTGCGTAAATACCTGTGTGGTTGAAGGCGATGTAGTACCCTTTGTATGGTCAATGGTTATGTCCCTGATCTTCGCATCAAAAGATTTTTGTGACACACCGGGTTTAAGTAAAATATAAGTCTGGATAGAATTATTTCCCCAGCTTATATCAGGTGAATTAACTTTTTCCCTGTAAGACCATGGTAGTAAGTATTCAAAATTAAAAGCCGTATTGTTAGGAAGATCTTTCAATACGCCACTAACAGTAAAATTATCTACGCTATCAATACGAATTACTTTGCCCATTGCATCTTCCTTTCCAAATAATTTTTCAGAAAGTTTTTGTGTGATAACGATATTATAGTTACCCTTCAAAGCCTGGGTAGTATTTCCTATCAGCAATGGAAAACTAAATACATCAAGAAATCCCGGATCAACGAAATTACCTTTTACATTAAGATGCTTTTCTCCTACTGTAAATAAAAAATTTGAAAAATTTGATCTTACTACATCTTCTACATCAGAAGCATAATTCAACTTTAAAACCGGGCCCATTACACTTGGCGTAGTTGCCCATGCCCAAAGCTGGTTGTTGAATTTATCGCGATTATTGGCAGTATAAATCCGATCGCCTTTTGCATGAAAAGTATCATGGCTCATTTCATTTTGTATCCACAGTAAAATAAGTATCGCACTCGCCATAACTATCGCAAGGCCGGAAATATTAATGATCGAAAATCCTTTACTTTTCCAAAGATTTCGAAAGGCGATCTTGAGATAGTTCTTTAGCATACTCTTCAATTATTTAAATATTCTTTATTTGATGTCAGAAATCAGAAGTCAGCTATCAGCAGTCTCTTTAGCTTTTTATACTCAGCTGATTTCTGATTGCTGATATCTGATGTCCTATTCTGTTCGAAGACTCTTTACCGGGTTCGAAATGGCTGCTTTGATCGCCTGGAAGCTTACCGTTAAAAACCCTACCAGTAACGCCAACACGCCGGCAATTAAAAATGTTATCCAGCTGATGTGAATCCTGTACGCAAATTCCTCCAGCCATTTGTGCATGGCAAACCAGGTAATGGGTACAGCTATTAAAAATGCGATACCTACCATTATTAAAAATTCTTTTGACAATAGCAACACAACATTTTGTACACTGGCACCAAGTACTTTTCTTACACCGATCTCTTTTGTTCTTTGCTGAATAGTGAACGCAGACAATCCAAATAAACCCAATGCTGCAATGATGATGGAAAGCGCCGCAAACAGCGTAAATATCTTCCCTGTTTTTTCTTCACTTGCATATACGGAAGCAAATCTTTCATCTAAAAAAGAATATGAAAAAGGGCCACCTGCATGGTAACTGTTCCATTGAGATTTTGCTTTGCTGATAAGATCGGCAATAGCAGTTGTTTTTACTTTAGCCATTATTGCGCCGCCACTACCACGCAGCATCATCACCATGGGTATAATTTTTTGTTTAACACTTGTATAATGAAAATCTTTCACTACGCCAACCACGGTATAGTTTTGTTGGCCCGACATAATAATCGTCTGGCCAATTGGATCAATGCCTGAAAAACCAAATTCATTTACTGCAGTTTCATTTAAAATAACAGCAGCAGAATCAGTTGAATAATCTTTTGAGAAGGCTCTTCCTTTTACAATCTGCAGTCCCAATGTTTTTATATAATCGTAATCGATATGAAATTTATCAATATGGATCTCTGCATGGTCTTCTTTATCAAGATTTCTTTTTGCAAATGCCTGAGTGCCGTCGAAGCCGGCTTCACCAACAGGTACCGCGGATGAATTCGTTGCAGCCATCACCCTGCTATCCTGTAAAAGATCCTGTTTAAAAGCTTTTTGGTTTTCTCCCAACAGGTACGTATCGTTGATAACAAGCACTTGATCCTTATCAAACCCGGGATCTTTGTGCTGCATAAAATTCAATTGTTGGAATACAACGATTGTAGAGATGATGATGGTAATCGACACAGCAAACTGGAACACGACCAACCCACTGCGAAGCGTATTCGAACTTCCAGGTTTTGCACTGCTTTTTCCTTTAAGTATCCTGATAATATTAAATGAAGAAAGAAAGAATGCAGGATACATGCCCGCAAATATTCCCGCCAATATTGCAAAAGACAATTCAATCAATAAAACTTTATAATTAAGAAAAAAGCCAAAGCCAATCGACTTACCAGCAAGCTGGTTAAAGTAAGGAAGTATCAACCACACAAGCCCGATAGCAAAAAGAAATGCGATTACAGCCATTACTACTGATTCTGCAAGGAACTGTGTCACCAATTGCTTTTTGCCGCTGCCCATTACTTTGCGGATACCTACTTCTTTTGCCCGCTTTACAGAAACTGCTGTAGAAAGATTGGTGAAATTTACACAAGCCAATAATAAAATGAATAATGTAAGCGCAGAAAATATATAAATGTATTTGATACTTCCATTTACACCAAGTTCATCTTTGTTTGCGGAATGTAGATGAATAGATGACAACGGTTTCAAATCAAAAATAAAAGTATTGACAGATTTTTGTGCTTCTGCAAGGCTCACACCCATATCGTGCTGTACTTCAGGAACAACATATTTTGTTACCAGTTGTGGAAATTTTGCTTCAAGTTTTTTAGGATCAGTGCCTGGTTTCAGTGTAAGGTAAGTGTAAGTACCAAGATTGCTCCATGTTATATTCCTGGCTTGGGGCATCACTCCGTAAATACCAAAATCAAAATGAAGATCGCCGGGTAATTTATCTATGATACCTGTAACTGCAAACGGTTGCGCCGTATTGCCATTGATAACAAGTCTTTTTCCAATTGCATGCTCAGTACCAAAATATTTAATGGCATACTCACGGGTAAGTACAACGCTGTGTGTTTCTTTTAGGGCTGTTGCAGCATTTCCCTGCATCAACGGTATAGAAAAGAAATTAAAGAAGTTTGTATCAACCAATGCCACCAAAGGCTCCTTAAATTGTACATCATCGAGTTTTACAAATACATTCGTTTCCTTCCACAGTTTTGTCATGGATTGTATTTCAGGAAAATTATCTTTCATTCCCTGTCCTACTCCTATATCAACACTTGAATAAAAATCTTTGTTCTCTACATTCAGTTCAACACGATAAATATCTTTTGCATGCTCTGGAAATTTATCATAACTCAATTCACTATAAAGGAAAGAAGAAATCAACATACAACAGGTAAATCCTACTGCAAGACCAAAGATGTTGATGAAGGAAAATGCTTTGTTCCTTCTTAGATTTCTTAGCGCTATTTTTAAATAATTTTTTAACATGTTGCTTCCTTTTATAATTTGAAGTTTTAAGTTGATATCAGATGTCAGAAATCAGATGTCAGCAGTTTATTTAATTTGTTGCTTCTTAAGAATTTCTTGAGCTGATGTCTGACAACCGATTTCTGACATCCTGCACCTTACTCTGTACGAAGACTCTTCACCGGGTTCGCAATCGCCGCTTTGATCGCCTGGAAACTAACGGTAGCCAATGCGATCACAAGTGCAGTTGCACCAGCTACAACAAACACCCACCAGCCAATATCAATGCGGTAAGCAAAATCACGCAGCCACTTGTTCATAAAAAACCATGCAAGTGGAGATGCAATCATCAATGCAACAAAAACCAATACAAGAAAATCTTTTGATAACAATGAAACAATACTGCTAACACTTGCACCCAAAACTTTGCGTACGCCAATTTCTTTTGTACGTGATTCTACCGTAAATGTTGCTAATCCAAAAAGACCCAGGCACGCAATGAAAATGGCCCACAATGATGCTACACTAAAAATATTTCCGTATTGCCTTTCTGATTCATATAGTTTATTGTAACTATCATCTACAAAAAAATACTCGAAAGGATTGCCTGGAAAATTTATTTTATAAATTTTTTGAAGTGATGCAATTTTATCAGTCATTTTATCAGAAGTCAATCTCACCGTGAAATAAGTACTGTTATCCTGGGGATAAAATATCATCGGATCAATAGCATGCTGAACACTTCTATGATTGTAATCCTTTACAATACCAACAATATCAAGTTTGCGTTCGTCCCATTGTATCTTTGTATGCAAAGCATCTTCTGCATGGGCAAATCCTAATTGTTTGATGGCTGTTTCATTCATTAATACTTTGCTATTGTCATTCCATTCAACAGCACATTCTGCAGCAGTAAAATTTCTCCCAGCTACTAACGGTACATGGTAGGTTTTTAAAAAACGATTCCCGATAATGGCAAACGAATATGCTTTCAATTCATCTCCCTTAGCAGATGCAGGCTGTGAGAAACCACTCGTTACAAAATTATAACCACCGCCAGGTATGCTACCTGATACACAAAAATCTTTTACATACGTTTTATTGGCAAGTTCATTTTGAAAAGCAGACCTGCGTATTTTATAGGTACTGTCTTTTCCAACCTGTGCACCACGTATGACCAATAACTGGTTTGCATTTATACCAAGGTTTTTATTCTGCATAAAATGGAGCTGGTTATAAATAAGGATCGTGGCAATGATCAGCATAATTGAAATCGCAAATTGGGATACCACCAACGACTTCCGAAGAAAAATACCTTTTGAAGTTTTCGTCATTTTCCCTTTGAGTGTTTCAACGGGTTTAAATCCTGATAATGTAAAAGCAGTATAAGCACCCGAAAGCAACGAACCTGTAAATAAAAGTAGCAACCCATATATCCAGCTGGTAGAAGCAGTAATTGTTTGCAATGAAATTTCCTTACCAATGAGCTTATTGAACAAAGGTTGCAGCAATGAAACCAATAAAAGTGCGAAGACAAATCCGAGCATATTGATTAAAAAGGATTCACTTATAAATTGAAACACAAGATTTTTTTTACTTGCGCCAATTACCTTTCTTACGCCTACTTCACCAGCACGTTTGAAGGAATTTGCAGTGGAAAGATTTATATAATTAAACCATGCAATGAGCAGAATCAAAAATGAAATTCCACCAAGCATGTACACATATTTTAAATTAGCTACCGTAGGATAAGTATCATTAAGTGAACTTCCAAGATGTATATCCGAAAATGCCTGTAGCCTGAAACTCACTCCGTCTTTATCTTTTTTTAATTCATTACGAAGAGCAGTTAGCTTTTGTTCGAAATTTTTTAAGTCAACATCTTTATTTAAAAGAAAAAAAGTGGTTATGTATTGAGAAGAAAGATTATCGGTTGCTGCCCAGTCATTGCCATTCAGGTTAATAGGATTTTTCAACGTTTCCAAAGAAAAAAGCATGTTGTATTGTATATCCGAATTGTCCTTCATATCGGCAAATACTGCACCGACAGTATATGTTGTTTTGCCAAACTGATTATTCATTACAAGGGTTTGGTCAATAGGATTTGTGTTACCAAAGTATTTTTTAGAAGTAGTTTCTGAAATAAAAACAATATTGGCATTGTTTAATGATGCAATATTTCCCGCTTTTAACCGGAACGTAAAAAATTTAAAGAAGTTTCCATCTGCATAACCAGTTTTAGTTTCACTAAAAGATTGATCCTTGTTACTAACGCTGACAATACTAGATCCTGTTTCTTCATTGAAGCGGCAATAATCTTTAATCCCGGGAAAACGTTGTTTAGCAATGGCTGCCCATCCTGGTTCTACTTCTGGCCAGGTTTTACCATCAGGGGCTTCATTAATAAGCCTGTACATCTGTGACAGATCTGCATGAAATTTATTTACACTTTTTTCAAGGCTAATATATTCAATTAATAAAAGAAAGGCAGCCATGCCCATTGCCAAACTCACAATATTGACGAAGGAAGAAATTTTATTTCTTCTTAGGCTTCGGAACGCTATTTTGAAGTTACTATAGTTCATGGCGCTATGCTTTAATTAAGAATTAAAAATTAAAAATTAATGGTTCCCGATATTTGTATACATTTTCATTTTTTGAAAACTATTAATTTTTAATTCATAATTTTAATTTATTTGATCATTCGGGTCTTCGAGGTTACTATAATTCAGGTCTCTCTGCTTTAATTAAGAATTAAAAATCAAGAATTAATGGTTTGGTTATTTGGATACGTTTCCATTTTTACGAGCTATTAATTTTTAATTCATAATTTTTAATTTGACTTACTATTCTGTTCTAAGGTTCTTAACCGGATTCGCATTCGCTGCGCTGATCGCATGAAAAGCAATAGTAACAAAAGCGACGATGGTTGCAATGATACCAGCGATTATAAAAATCCACCAATGAATACTGGTACGATATGCAAAATCTTCCAGCCATTTATTCATTGCAAACCAGGCAATGGGAAATGCAATGATTGCAGCTACGACAACCAACTTTAAAAAATCTTTTGAAACAAGTTGCACAATACCTGGTACACTTGCACCCAATACTTTTCTTATTCCAATTTCCTTTATTCGTTGTGTAATGGCGAAAGCAGATAATCCAAATAAGCCAAGACATGCAATGAATATGGCGAGACAGGCGAAAATCGTAATCAGTGATCTTTGTTTTTCTTCAGCTTTATAAAGATTATTAAATTTATCATCGAGAAAAGTATATTGATAAGCCGTTTCAGGAGCAAATTTTTTCCATGCCTTTTCAATATCTGCCAATGCACCTGTTACATTATTTCCAGCAATTTTAACGGAGATGTTGTTGTAAAGTCCAGATGATGCAGGAAGGATCAATACCAATGGCACTATCTTTTGACGCAATGATTCAAAATGAAAATCGTTTATTATACCTATAAGTTTTCCATTGGTATTGGCGTAGCCGAAATTTTTTCCAACTGCATCTTCGTTGGTTTTAAAACCTAATATTCTTACCGCCGCTTCATTAATTATAAAGTTGGACGTATCTGTTGGAAAATCTCTCGAAAAACCACGACCAGCAGCCATCTTAACTCCATAAGTAGAAATAAAATCCTGGTCTACGGCAACAAATTTAATACTTGTAGTTACAGGTGCCAGTGTATCACCAGAAGCAATTCTTGCACCCATTGCATCCAGCAACCGGCCCGTAGGCACCCGTGAAGAGCGTCCTGAATTTTTTATATTTGAATTAGAAAGTAATACTGTTCGAAACGCGTCAAACTTATTATCCAGTTCTGCAGAATAAGGCATGGTAACAATATGATCTTTGTCAAAACCCAATGATTTCGTTTGCATATAACGCATCTGGTTAAACACAACTGCTGTGCAAATAATAAGAACTATTGAAATAGCAAATTGTGCCGTAACAAGTACTTTTCTGAATGAAATATTACCCCCGCCCACTTTTAAAAATCCTTTCAATACTTTTACGGGTTGAAAAGAAGACATGAATAAGGCCGGATAAATACCTGATAAAATACCAACAACAAAAGGAACGATTAATACAGGGACCATGATTTGCCAATGAAATAAAATACTGATACTGAGTTCCTGTCCGGAAATTTTATTGAGTGCTGGTAATAGCAATGAAGTAAGGCACAATGCAAAAAACATAGCGATCCAAGATATCAATACGGATTCACTTAAAAATTGTAAGATGATCTCTCTTCGTTGAGCGCCTGCAACTTTTCTTATACCAATTTCTTTTGCTCTTAATGTAGCACGTGCTGTAGAAAGGTTCATGTAATTGATACAAGCTATCAATAAAATGAATAGTGCAATACCTGAAAAAATATAAACAAATTTAATATCCCCATTTTCTTCTGCTTCATAATCTGTATGTGAATAGAGATGTATGTCTGTTAACTTTTGTAAAGCAAGGCTGGTTGCCTGCGAAGGTTTAAATGCTCCGTATTGGCCTGCCATATTACGATTAAGAAATGCGGGGAACTGTGCTTCTAATTTTTGGGGATCGTACTGTTCAGGCAAACTTATATAAGTGAAAAATGCGTTATTACCGAAGTTTGTTCTTAAGTTTTGCGCACCATAAATAGTTGTATCATTCAAAGTATTAAATGATACAAGCATCTCAGGATGAAAGTGAGTGTTGGAAGGAAAGGATTTATAAACGCCTGTTACTTTAAAATTTGCATAAGAACCAATGTTGATCATTAAAATCTTATTCATCGGCTCTTCTTTACCAAAATATTTTTCAGCCAGTTTTTCCGAAAGCATTACGCTGTAGGGATCGGTTAGGGCTTTTTGAGGATTCCCTTCAGTAACAGTTGTTTTAAAAAAATCAAAAAACTTTTCATCGGCTGCATATACATTTGACTCATTGTACATTTTATCTTCGTAACGCACCGGAGCCTGGCCGTTAGCCAAGGTACGTGTCATTTTCACGATCTCTTTGAAATCATTTTGAAGGAGCGGGCCGAATGCAGGAGCAATTGTACTTAAGTTAAGGTTAACAACACCAGACTGTACATCTTTAAAACTTCTTGTGATCCTGTAAGTT
The DNA here is from genome assembly GCA_039934735.1 of Ferruginibacter sp. Taxonomy (GTDB): domain Bacteria; phylum Bacteroidota; class Bacteroidia; order Chitinophagales; family Chitinophagaceae; genus Ferruginibacter. The sequence goes on from JBDTLP010000038.1 coordinate 42,387, forward strand.
TGATTTGCATTGGGCTGGTACTTATCATAACTCAGTTCATGCAAAATAAATGTCAGGATTAAAAAACAACAGGAAAGTCCAACCGTTAACCCGAAGAGATTAATAAAAGAAATGAATTTATATTTCGCAAGATTTCGGAATGCGATTTTGAAATAATTGTAAATCATGGCTATACTTTAAGTTTGTTCGTGATGATATTTTCATGGCTGTGATCATATCTTCAGGAATTATGAATTAAGAATTTAGAATTATGAATGCGTCATTTAAGATGGATATTTTATTAATTTAATAAGTTTACTTACTACATTGCCATGCATAATTCTTAATTCATAATTATAAATTCTCTACACCATAATATTCTCAATAACCGTTTGTCCATCCAACATGCGAATGATACGGTGGCTATAACGTGCATCATGTTCGGAGTGCGTAACCATGATAACAGTTGTTCCGGCTTCATTCAGGTCAGTCAGCAATTGCATGACTTCATTACCATTGGATGAATCAAGATTGCCGGTAGGCTCATCGGCTAATATTAATTTAGGGTTGTTCACTACAGCTCTTGCTACAGCTACACGTTGCTGTTGTCCACCGGATAATTGTTGTGGATAGTGATTGCGGCGATGCATGATCTGCATTTTATCAAGTACTTCT
>JBDTLP010000039.1:0-41643 GCA_039934735.1 Ferruginibacter sp.
AAAGATCTAAAAATTAGTTATGAAACTTTTCGTGATAAGTTATTACCCGGAAGTAAAGAAAAATTTAAAATAAAAATACAGGGAGATAAATCAGAAAAAGTAGCTGCCGAAACATTGATAAATATGTACGATGCTTCGCTTGACCAGTTTCAACCACATAGCTGGTCTTCATTAAAATCTGTTTGGGCAATAAACCCGGCATCGGTTTTCTGGACTGCGAACGAATTTGTTTCCGTAAATTCTGATGAAAAAAATAATATTAAAAATAATTACGTTGAAATACCATCAAAATTATATGATAAGTTGGCTGATAATGGATGGAATAGTGCTTATACAGCAATGCATACAAAATTCCCCAGACCACTTAATTATAAAATAAATGCGAATGCTTCAACAATGGAATGGGAGCGTGATGCAATGGCTGCTCCAATGGCATTAGGAGGCAAAGCTTCTGGAAATATAAATAATAGAAAAGAAAAAGACGGCGACGGCGTTTTAGATAGCACCATGGCTCCTTCACAAGAAAGTTCTGCTCAAAATCAAAACGAAAATATCCAGGTCCGCAAAAACTTCAACGAAACCGCTTTCTTCTTCCCTGCATTAAACACAGATGCAAACGGCAACATCGAATTTTCCTTCACCATCCCCGAAGCATTAACCACCTGGAAAATGATGACGCTTGCTCATACAAAAGAGCTGGCAAGTGTATATTCTGAAAAAACAGTCATCACGCAAAAGCCATTAATGGTTCAACCAAATGCACCACGGTTTTTAAGAGAAGGTGATCGCATTGAGTTTTCTGCAAAAGTTGTAAATCTTTCTGACAGTGAAATAACAGGAACTGCACAACTTGAATTGTTTGATGCTGCTACAAACAAATCGGTTGATGGCTGGTTTAAAAATATGTTTCCTGTACAATACTTTACCGCTGCTGCAGGACAAAGTGCTGCTGTAAAATTTCCTGTTGAAATGCCGTTTAATTTTAACAGCGCTCTCACCTGGCGCATTAAAGCCATTTCTAAAGATGCATCTTTCAGTGATGGTGAAGAATCAGCATTACCTGTATTAACCAATCGCATACTCGTTACAGAAACAATGCCTTTGAATATGCGTAATGAAAAGACAAAGCAATTCAAATTTGAAAAATTACTCAATAGCGATAACAGCACTTCTCTTACAAATCATGCACTAACGGTTGAGTACACAAGCAATCCAGCCTGGTATGCAGTGCAGGCATTGCCATACCTTATGGAATATCCATACAAATGTGCAGAGCAAAGTTTTAATCGTTATTATGCTAATACACTTGCTTCTTATATAAGTAATAGCACACCGAAAATAAAAGCAGTATTTGAAAAATGGAAAACAATTGATACTGCCGCTTTGCTTAGCAATCTTCAAAAAAACGAAGAATTAAAATCAGCTCTACTACAAGAAACTCCCTGGGTATTAGAAGCACAAGATGAATCAGCACAAAAGAAAAACATTGCTATTCTTTTCGACATGGTTCGTCTTGCAAAAGAAAAAGACAAAACACTTGTTAAGCTGCAGGAAATGCAAAGCAGTAACGGCGGCTTTACCTGGTTTAAAGGTGGCCCTGACGACAGGTACATTACTCAGTATATCATTACAGGTATTGGTCATCTACGTAAACTAAATGCACTAAGCAATGATGATTATAGCAAACTAAAACCGATCATCGAAAATGCTTTACCATACCTTGATGGAAAACTAAAAGAAGAATATGATGACTTAAAAAAATATAAAACAAAACTGAATCAAAATAATTTATCAAACACAGCCATTCAGTATTTATACATGCGAAGCTTTTTTACAGAATTTAAAATAAACAGTACTGCTATAGCCGCCTATAATTATTATCATGATCAATCAAAACAATATTGGTTAAGCAATAGTAAATACATGCAGGCCATGATCGCATTAGCATTGTACAGAACAAATGATTCAAAAACACCACAGGCAATTATTAAATCCTTAAAAGAAAATGCTATTTACAAAGAAGAGATGGGTATGTATTTTAAAGAATTTACGAGTGGTGGTTATTACTGGTACCAGTCACCGATAGAAAGCCAGGCAATGATCATTGAAGCATTCTCCGACGTTGATAAAAACAACACAACCATCGATGATCTTAAAACATGGTTGCTCAAACAAAAACAAACACAAAACTGGAAAACAACCAAAGCAACTGCAGAAGCCTGTTATGCATTATTACTAAATGGTACTAACTGGCTCTCCGAAGAAAAAGAAATCACCATCAATCTCGGCAACACAACAATAAAAAGCACCGATCAAAAAACAGAATCCGGCACCGGCTATTTCAAACAAACAATCCCAGGTGAAAAAGTAAAGCCAGAAATGGGCAACATAACTGTTTCAGTAAAAACTTCCCCAGCTCCCCCTTCGGGGGCGGGGGGGGCCGGGGGTTGGGGCGCTATCTACTGGCAATATTTCGAAGACCTCGACAAAATAATCCCGATAGGTATCGGGACCGAAACACCTTTAAAACTTGTAAAAAAATTATACATTGAAAAAAATGCTGATACCGGTCCTGTGCTGCAAGCATTGAATGATGGCGATGAATTACATGTTGGTGATAAAGTAAAAGTTCGCATTGAATTAAAAGCAGACCGTGATATGGAATACATCCACATGAAAGATATGCGTGCTGCCTGTATGGAACCCGTAAATGTTATCAGCGAATATAAATGGCAGGGCGGCCTAGGTTATTATGAAACCACCAAAGATGCCAGTACCAATTTCTTTTTTAGCTGGCTTCCTCGTGGCACTTACGTTTTCGAATACACGCTGTTTGTAACACATGCTGGTAATTTCAGCAACGGCATTACAACCATACAGTGTATGTATGCCCCGGAATTCACTAGTCATAGTGAAGGGATCAGGGTAAATGTTGCAGAAAAGTAATTTGAAGATGAGCCGATTTGAAGATTTGAAAATGGAATACCATTTAGACATTAAAATTTCTCTATAAAAATTTGTCAGTCTGAGCTTGTCGAAGACGTTTAAAAATAGAGATCGACTTCGACAAGCTCAGCCAGACAAATTTCAAATTGACCCACTACAGAAATTTGATGATTTGGAAATGAGCTACAACGATAAATAATCGGCTCATTTCCAAATCACCAAATTTCCAAATTGGTTTACCATTCATAATCCATACTCTACCATTTGTGAATGTTCCACTCCCACTCAACGCTCATTCATTTGCACAGGATCTGGCAGGTATATATCTTTACGCCTCAAAACTAAACGGAGCCTCGCTCCAATGCAACATGTACCATTTTACTGTGGTTTTTCTCTTCAACAGCTTCTGTGAAATTATACCACACGCACTTTTATTCCCTGGCTGATTTTTTTATTTCTTTCGTAGCTTAACTGCAACATTACCATGTACCTTCGATGACGTACGCATCTGTCTATATTCGTAAAACTACTTATTATGGCTGCTGAGAAAAAATAAATAAAGCTGATCAATTACAACCGCTTAATGATAAGATTACCGATAGGTAAATCACATAAACAGGTTGATTGAAAAACACAGCTGGTACCAAAACAACCCTATACATTCACAATAAAAAACACAATCATGAACATGTCAGATTTTTTTTCAAATTACTGGTGGATACTTGTTATTCTCCTCTCAATTATTTTATACAAATTTATTTTACGCGTATTCTTTGGTATGGTCATCGTACCACAAAACCGGCTTGGACTTGTCATTAAAAAATTCGTGCTATTCGGTTCCAACAGGGAATTACCCGATGGCAGGATCATTGCTACAAAAGGCGAAGCCGGTTTCCAGGCGAGAACACTTGCGCCAGGTTTGTACTGGGGTATGTGGCCATGGCAGTATGGTGTAGATATGCAACCTTTTACAATTATCCCAGAAGGTAAAATTGGATTGATACTTTCCAACGATGGCGTTGAAATTCCTACAGGTGCAATCCTTGCACGAAGGGTGGAGAGTGATAATTTCCAGGACGCCAGTAGTTTTTTAACCAATGGTGGACAGAAAGGCCGCCAGACCTCTTACATTACTGCAGGTACTTATCGTATCAATAATTATGCATTTACAATTACCATTGCAGACATGGTGATCATTCATGAAAACATGGTTGGCATTGTAACTACCCTTGACGGACAACCGATACAGGGAAACCAGATCGCAGGTAAGTATATTGATGGCCATAATAATTTCCAGGACTTTGATATGTTCCTGCAAAATAATGGCAACAGGGGTTTGCAACCTTCGATTATCCTTGCTGGTAGTTACAACATCAATCCATGGGCAATACAAATTGAAGAAGTTCCCATGACAGATGTACCTATTGGTTATGTTGGAGTTGTGATCAGTTATATCGGTGAAGATGGTAAAGACCTTACTGGTGAAAGTTTTAAGCACGGTAATATTGTTAGTAAAGGACAACGTGGTGTTTGGATGGAACCGTATGGACCAGGTAAGTATCCTTTCAACAAATACATTATGAAAGTAGAACTTGTTCCTACAACAAACCTTGTGTTGAACTGGGCAAATACAAGAAGCGAGGCACATCAACTGGATAAAAATCTTTCTACGATTACTGTACGTTCGCAGGATGGTTTCCCTTTTAATCTTGATGTATCACAGATCATACACATTCCTGCCAATGAAGCACCAAAAGTGATTGCACGTTTTGGTAGTATGAACAATCTTGTGAGCCAGGTTTTGGAACCAACCATTGGTAACTACTTTAGAAACTCTGCACAGGATAGTGATGTAATCGCTTTCTTAAGCACACGTAAAGAAAGACAACAAGCTGCAAAGGATAATATGAAAACCGTGTTGGATGAATACAACGTGAATGCAGTGGATACTTTGATTGGTGATATTGTTCCACCTGAAGCATTGATGAAAACGTTGACAGATAGAAAGATCGCACAGGAAGAAGAAAAAACATACAGCACACAACGTATGGCGCAGGAAAAACGCCAGGGTATGGAAAAAGAAACTGCGATCGCTGATATGCAAAAGGAAATTGTAAAGGCGCAACAAAGTGTGGAGATCGCACAACGCACCGCAGATGCAACTGTAAAGAAAGCGGAAGGTGATGCCAACAGCTTACGATTACAGGTAGACGCAGAAGCCACCGCAACAAAAATGCGTGCAAATGCAGAGGCTGAAGCTACCAAAGCTCGTGCAGGTGCACAGGCGGAGGCAACAAAATTAAATGCAAGTGCCGATGCAGAAAGGATCAGCAAAACCGGTTTGGCAGAAGCTGAAAAAATTATGGCGATAGGTAAATCAACTGCTGAAGCTTATGAACTGCAGGTTAAGGCAATGGGTGGTGATAATTTTACCAGGTATAAGATCACAGAAGAAATTGGCCGTGGACAAATAAAAGTGATACCTGATATTTTGATTGGCGGTGGAACAGGAACGGAAGGGGGTATCAATGGTTTACTGGGAATGAAATTGATGGAAATGATGGATGCGAAGAAAGAGGATAATCCAGAAACAAATTAACAACCCTGTCGGCGGTTATAAAATTTTGCTTTCGACAAAGAGCCTCACATGATGTGAGGCTCTTTCATTGCGTGCATTTAAAATGTCGTATGGCAGATCCGATAGTGGGCGGTGAGACACCGCCCACGGAGAGCCGCCCCGGTTGCTGTCCCACCAACCGGCGACAATTTGAAATACACCCCTTTAATTTTTACTATAAAAAAATTAAAATTAATTTTAGGAAATCAGGTTACTTCCTGCATCTTTTGTAATTAATATCAAAGCCTGTTTATGAAACTATACTACACATTATTTATTGGTTGTGTCATTTTACTTTTTTCCTGCAATAAAAAAAATGATACCGGCAACCACATACTCAACCTGGATAATCTTCCGCTACAAAGTTTTAGCATAAATATTGATCGTGACACAACCCTTGTAACAAAAAATGGTTGCATTATAAAAATCCCGAAGGGTAGTTTACAAAGTGATAGCAGTAATATAAAACTGGAAATCAAAGAAGCCATTACTATAAGTGATATCGTAATTGCCGGACTTACTACCATGAGTGGCAAAAAATCTTTAGGCAGCGGGGGAATGATCTATATAAATGCTGCAAAAGGATACCAGGTAAATATTAAAAAGAGTTTGGAAGTATTGGTACCTACCAAAAATTACAACCCGGATATGAAAGTTTACAAAGGAGAACAGGATGATGATGGAAAACTTAACTGGATAGATCCTACTCCATTACCAAAAGATGAAACTATTATTAAAATTGAGAAAGGGGAAGCTTTATTCAAATCAAATTGTGCCAACTGTCATAAAATATACTCAGATTTTACAGGGCCGGCATTATATGGTATTACTGACCGAAGATCTAAAAAATGGATATATGATTTTACGAGGAATGCTATAGGTACTCCCGTGCCTTCATCAACAGGCCCTTTACCAGGCAACAGCACCTTTTTAAAAGCTAACGATGGAGCGACCTACGAAGTAATTACGGATTTTTATAAAGAATGCTTATTTAATAGATGGAACCGTACCCAAATGACAAGGTTCCAGAATCTTAATGATGAATCTCTTGACGCACTATATGCTTATATAAAAACTGAATCTGATAAACGCCCTGAACTTGCAGAGAAATACAAAAAGACTTGTTGCGATAGTTGTGATATTTATAACCGGGCTCTTTATGAAAGAGAATTTAAAACAGATAGTCTTATTTCAAAAGAAGAATTCTACAACCTTAATAGAACTATAAATATTCCTGCAACAGAGAATGTGATTACGCCCGATTCACTCTATAAAAATTACACACAAACATATTACACATTGAATGTCGACGAATTGGGATGGCATAATCTTGATTATCTCCTGGATGAGTTTTCTAGTTGTAAGCCAAGTGCATTAGCTGCACATGTAAATGCACCCAATGGTATTTATGTTAGAACTTATTTAATCATTCCTTCGATAAGAGTATTTGTTCAGGGCGAACCTTCAAAAGAAACCAATCAATTTAGTTTTGATGAAGAGAACGGCAAAACAGCATTGCCCGAAAATGCCATATGTTTTATTATTTCATATGGCGAAAAAGATGGTAAAATATTATTTGATAAAAAAGCATTCTTATCAAAACAAGCACAAACGATTGAGCTTACACTTGCAGAAACAAGCGAATCTTCAATGAAATCGCAAATAGATGTAATGAATCTTTCTGATCTGCAATTTGAACTCGGTAAAGCACCAACTCCTGATACAACATTAATAGTATTCCCAGACAGTCTCAAAGCCAATAAACCTGTTGAAAAACCAGACACACTGGATAAATTCAAACCTAAAAACTGTGATTGTGATTATTTTAAGATGGCAATGGTGGAACAAGACATATTGAAGTAATAAACAAAATGCGAATACAGTAAGCAAGATGGCCCAATATCAGCTTAAAACTGCCTTTTTACTGCACCTGCATTTTATTATCTTTGCCGCTAAATAAAAACTCATCATGTTCAGAACCAATACCTGCGGTGAATTAAGACTTGCAGATAAAAATAAAGAAGTAACCCTTGCAGGCTGGGTACAAACTGTTCGCAAATTCGGATCGATCACTTTTATTGATCTGCGTGACCGCTATGGCATTACACAATTACTTTTTTCAGAAAGCCTGAATGGCGACCTGGATGCAAACCCACTTGGGCGTGAATTTGTTTTGCAGGTAACCGGCACAGTGAATGAGCGTAGCAATAAGAATAATAATATCCCAACTGGTGATATTGAAATCCTGGTTACTACCTTTAATATCTTAAACAAATCCATCACACCCCCATTTACAATACAGGACGATACAGATGGTGGCGACGATATCAGGATGAAATATCGCTTTCTTGATCTTAGAAGAAATGCGGTAAAGAAAAATTTAGAATTACGTTATGCAGTTGGCCGCAGTGCAAGAAATTATTTGCACGAAAATAATTTTCTTGATATTGAAACACCGTTCTTAATTAAATCTACACCTGAAGGCGCAAGAGACTTCGTGGTTCCAAGCCGCATGAATGCAGGACAATTTTATGCATTGCCACAATCGCCGCAAACATTTAAGCAATTGCTGATGGTGAGTGGTTATGACCGCTACTATCAAATTGTAAAATGTTTTCGTGATGAAGATCTTCGTGCCGACAGGCAACCAGAATTTACACAGATAGATTGTGAAATGTGTTTTGTAGAGCAGGAAGATATTCTTCAAACATTCGAAGGTTTGGTAAGACGTATTTTCAAAGACGTAAAAAATATTGACTATTCTGCAACCATTGAACGCATGACCTGGGAAAATGCTATGTGGATTTATGGTAATGATAAACCAGATATTCGTTTTGATATGAAACTGTGCAACCTGAAATTTCCTGCACATAGTTTTACTACACAAACAGATATCTCATCATTGATATCGGGCGTGGATTTTAAAGTATTTGATGAAGCAGAAACGGTTATTGCCATTGCAGCGCCGGGTTGCAGTGAATATACCCGCAAGCAAACAGATGAACTAACTGAATGGGTTAAACGTCCACAAATTGGAATGAAAGGATTGGTATTTATTAAATGCAATGCAGATGGAACTTATAAAAGCAGCGTTGATAAATTTTACGATGCAGAAAAATTAAAAGCCATTGCAAATGCTGCAAATGCAAAACCTGGTGATCTTATTTTAATATTAGCAGGCGCTGAAGAAAGAACAAGAAAAGCAATCAGTGACCTGCGTTTGTATATGGCACAGTCGCTCGGCCTACGCAAACCAGATGAATTCAAATTATTATGGGTATTGGATTTCCCTTTGTTTGAATATGCAGAAGAAGAAAATCGTTGGGTAGCACGCCATCATCCGTTCACATCGCCGAAGCCTTCAGACATTGCGACCATGATCAACAACAATCCTGCTATTGAAAATGCTGCAGAATATTTAAAACATCCTTATGCCAACATCAAAGCAAATGCTTATGATATGGTATTGAATGGAAATGAAGTTGGTGGTGGCTCAATCAGGATCTATCAACGTGAGTTGCAGGAAAAAATGTTTGCTGCACTTGGTATGGATGCTGAAGAGCAACAACATAAATTTGGTTTCTTATTGGGCGCATTTGAATATGGCGCACCGCCACATGGTGGTATTGCATTTGGATTCGACAGGCTTTGTTCTATTATCGGTGGTAGTGAAGGTATCCGTGATTTTATCGCTTTTCCAAAAAATAATTCAGGAAGAGATGTAATGATCGATGCACCTGGTACAATTGATGATAAACAATTAACTGAATTGAATATCAGGCTTACAGATCCTAAATGATCTATAAGTAAAACAAGTCAATGCTTTTAATTTATGGAGAACAGCAGTCATAATAATGATGAATTAGAAAATGTAAAGCTTTCGTTATCCAATATTGAAAAGGAAAATGATCAGTTAAAAAGAGATTATGCCAATTTAGAAAACGGGTATAAGAAATTAGTCGAACAAAGGAACCAGCAAAAAAATGAGCTTGATAAAGAAAAACAAAAGATCAGCAGTATTTTTAATGATGATACACTCATCAAACTTTATTATTCAAAAGACTGGAAGAATATTCTAAAAATCTATTCTTTTAAAAAGAAGTACTTATCCAATGACTCCGCAATAAGTAAAAAAATAAACAGCTTCGTTAATATATTCAAGCCAAAAAAGAAATATAAATTTTCAAAAAAAAATATTTCACTGGCGAGGCTTGCTAAGCTTCAAAAAAAAGTAGACTATTCTAAAGTATTAACAATTCCCTTTGCAGATGCACCAACTGTTTCTATTGTTATTCCAGTGTACAATGGCTGGGAAATGAATTACAGGTGTGTGAAAAGCATCATAGAAAATACTTCAGCAGGTTCTTATGAAATTATATTTGCCGATGATTGTTCTGCGGATGAAACAAAAAACTGTACAACCAAAATTACAAATCTCGTTCACATTTATAATTCCACCAACCTTGGTTTTTTAAGGAACTGTAACAACGCAGCTAAAAGTGCGAGGGGCGAATTTATTTTGTTTTTAAACAATGATACCGAGGTTACGGATAATTGGTTATCATCATTGACAACTCTTATAACAAGTGACAAAAAGATCGGCATGGTGGGTTCAAAATTGATTTATCCCGATGGAAGATTACAGGAAGCAGGAGGAATTATATGGAATGATTCATCAGGATGGAATTATGGCAAGGACCAGGATCCTGATGCAGCAGAATATAATTATGTAAAAGAAGCTGATTATATTTCCGGCGCTTCAATCATGATAAGAAAAAATTTATGGCAAGAGCTTGGTGGATTTGATGATCGATATGCTCCTGCATATTGTGAAGATTCAGATCTTGCATTTGCTGTTCGTGATAAAGGTTATAAAGTAATGTATCAACCTTTGTCGGAAGTTTTTCATTTTGAAAGTGTGTCGCATGGTAAAGAAGAAAAAGTGGAAGAAGGAAAAGTATCTATACAATCTGTAAGGCTTATCAATCAAAAAAAATTATACGAAAAATGGAAAGAAGTTTTCTTAAGAGAACAGTTTCCAAATGCACAAAATATTTTCCAGGCAAGGGATAGAACCGGAGGAAAAAAAACAATCCTTGTTGTTGATCACTATGCACCGGAGTATGACAAGGACGCAGGTTCTAAAACAGTATTTCAGTATTTAGGGTTATTGGTATCATTGGGCCTGAATGTAAAATTTATTGGTGATAATTTTTTAAAGCAAGAACCTTACACTACTGCTTTACAACAAATGGGCATCGAGGTTTTGAATGGAGACTATTATAAACACAACTGGAAAACCTGGATACAAACAAACAAAGAATATATTGACTTTGTTTTCTTAAACAGGCCGCATACTTCTTTAAATTATATCACTTTTATTAAACAAAATACAAACGCAAAAATTTTATACTACGGGCATGATCTTCATTTTTTAAGAGAACTAAGAAAATATGAAATTGATAAAGATCCTGCCACTTTAAATTCTTCCAATCAATGGAAATCAAAGGAGCAATTTATCTATGAGCATTCAGATTATATCCTTACACCCAGTGATGATGAAACAAGGGCCATCATGCAAATAAGCCCGTCGTATAAAGTAACTACGATACTCCCTTATTTTTTTAAAGAACCTGCTTATCCTGTTGATGATTTTACAAACACAAGAAATATTTTATTTGTAGGTGGTTTTGGCCACAGCCCCAATGTAGATGGCATCTTATGGTTTTGCAAAAATGTATGGCCATTGGTGACTGCTAAAATCGAAGGAATTAAATTTACAATAGCAGGATCGAAACCTACTGCTGAAATAAATAATTTACAATCAGAGAACATTGAAGTGCTCGGGTTTGTTAGTGAATTTGAGCTGAGTAATTTATATAAAAAATCGAGGATAGCTATTATTCCAATGCGATATGGTGCAGGCGTAAAAGGAAAAACCGTAGAAGCCATGTATCATGGAGTTCCAATCGTTTCTACAACAATTGGCTTGGAAGGAATGCCGGGTATTTCTGATTTTGCAAACCCATTTGACGATGCTGAAAGTTTTGCCAATGAATTAATTGCCCTGTATAACAACAAAGAAAGGCTTATTGAAATGAGTTTAAATGAAACAACTTATATCAATAAACATTTTACCTGGAATGCAGCAGGAAATCAAATCAAAGACCTATTGGATATTTAGATTGTATCTGTGAAAATTACTTTAAAATATTTTCCTGCTTACCAAACAATTCCACCAGAATTAAGTTTATCTTTTGTATTTTAAGGATACATGTCAAGCAGTTTAAAATAATATGCTATGGAGCACGTTGCAAATCTACATGATGATGAATTGTACCATTTAGGAAAACGATTCTATAACGATTCTACATTCTCTTCTGTTAGCCAGCTTTCACAAGGAGAAATGGCAAAAACTACAAAGCGTTATGATGTTATCAATTTTTTATCCGGAAAAATAAATGCACAAAATTACCTGGAGATTGGTGTAAGAAATCCTGATGATAATTTTAACCTTATCAATATAAAAAATAAATATGCTGTAGATCCGGGATTTGAGTTTGAATCAAACCCTGTTGATTTTAAACTTACCTCTGATGATTTTTTTCTTCAACTCAGTGAAAATAAATTAAGCATTGTGAATGATATTAAATTTGACATCATTTTTATTGATGGCTTACATTTAGCTTACCAGGTAGAAAAAGATATTTTTAATTCAATTCAATTTTTATCGGAAAATGGATTCGTTGTTTTGCATGATTGTAGTCCACCAACAGAATACCATGCAAGGGAAGCATACAATTTTGTAAACGGCCCTGCTGAAGGATTTTGGAATGGGACTACCTGGAAGGCATTTGTAAAAGCAAGATCCATTTATGCTTCATGCTGTATAGATAGTGATTGGGGCGTTGGAATACTAAGTAAAAAAAACTGGCCTTGTTTCAACAAATTAACAAGCAGTGAAAATCCCTATTTTGATTTTAATGTTTTTAGTGATAAAAGATCGGAACAATTAAATCTTTTAAGTTTCGAAAGATTTTCAGAAAGATTTGTGTGATTCCTGGCAATTAAATTTTAGTTGCGGTAAAGACACGATTTTCATCCCCTAAAATTCCATAGACAAGATTTCTCCTCTTATTCATAGTGACTTTAAAACCCATTCTTTCCAACTTTGAAATCATCTCGCCTGCAAAAACAGTAAATACCAAAATACCATCTTCATTACGTATTGGGTCACCGTGATATTCTGGCTTCATTAAATGATTGATCTCATTTTTTTCATTCATGGTTGCTCTTATTTCGTCATCATAACCACTCTTAAAAGGAACTGTAAAAATATGAGATCCTCCCTTTTTAAGAACCCGGTGTATTTCTTCGAATGCTTTGTATGGGCGGGGAATATGTTCAAAAACTTCAGTAGTTATGACATAGTCAAAACTATTTTGATCGAAAGGAATATCTTCCAGGTCAACATTTAAAATACCATTTTGATCCTTTCCAACAATATCATAAGGGCCAAAGTATTCACTACAAACATAATTATTAATGTGTTTTAAATAATTGTGAAGTGCGCCATTTGATTCTACATTATAGACACTGATGTTTACGTTTTCAGGTATATGCCTCAAAGATAAAAATAGGGGAAACTTATTCCTTTTTTTTAAACTTGTCAATAGCACTAACGCCAAATGCCTTTTGCGTGAATTTGAATAACATATCTTGCAAGTTCCATCTTCCCTGAAATTGTTAGAGTTGATCCATATTTTTTTAAAATGTCCACAAACCTTACAAAAGATATAAGATTTTCTTTTTTTCAAAAGAAATTGCTCAATGCTATTTAAAATCATTTTTCTCATTAATAAAGCCAAATTAAAGTATCCTTGATTACCTGTTAAACGACTTATGCAAAAATATCCTTTGAGTTGTAACTTATCCTAAAAAATTTCCTTAATGACATAAACAAGCCTTGATAGCTTTTTTATTACTGTTCTATTTAAATTTGCCTGGTACAGCCTGCCACATTTACAATACAAACTCAATACCTTTGCGCAATGGGACATGTTCACAGTATTTGAGAAAAAATGATGCCGCCACCCATTAATTGATTAATAAAGATCAGATGCTCGAAACAAAACGGAATTCAATTCGGAACCGCCTTATTAAAATGTATAAAGCAGCCAATGCCGGCCACGTGGGTTGTTCTTTATCCTGCCTTGAAATGATCGTTTTTATTAAGTTTCAGCTGATGAAAAGCGAGGATGAACTCATTTTGTCAAAGGGCCATGCAGCAGCATTACTGTATAGTGTACTTGCAGAAGAAGGCGTTATTTCTGAAGAAGATATAGAAACTTTTTATAAAAACGGAACGTTGTTATCAGCGCACCCACCTGTAAATAGAATCAAAGGAATCCCCTTCGCTACAGGTAGTTTAGGACATGGACTATCTATTGCAGCAGGATTGGCATTGGCCAGCAAATTGAAAAAAAATGACAAGAAAATATATTGTATTACTTCCGACGGAGAGTTGAATGAAGGAAGTACATGGGAAGCCGCATTATTCATTGCTCATCATAACCTGAAAAATGTTGTGTGGTTTATTGACAGAAATTATATCCAGGGATTTGGCAGAACAGAAGACACATTAAAACTGGATCCTTTAGATAAAAAATTAGAAAGTTTTGGATTTGAAGTTGTAACTGCAAATGGTCATGATTTTGATTCTTTAAAAAATACAGTTGCTCAGTTTCAAAATAAAAAACCTTTGGCTGTAATCTGCAACACAACAAAAGGAAAAGACCTTACCCTACAGGATACCGTAGATTGTCATTACCTTCCATTAACCGATTCTGATTTTGAAAAATTAATAATGCAATAATGCGGAAAGAATTTGCGCAGGCAATGATAGATATTGTTCAATCAAATGACAAGATCGTTTTCCTTACAGGAGATCTTGGATTTATGGCATTGGAAGGATTGCAGGAAACCATGGGTGAAAGATTTATCAATGCCGGTGTTGCCGAACAAAATATGGCAACCATGGCAGCTTCGCTTGCTTATGAAGGTTTTCTTCCTTTTATATACAGCATCTCTCCCTTTATTACTTTAAGGCCCTACGAGCAGTTGAGAAATGATATTTGTCTTCACAACTTACCTGTAAAAGTGATTGCTAACGGTGGCGGTTACGGGTATGGGATCATGGGCAGCACCCATCATAACATTGAAGACATTGGCAGTATGCGGATATTGCCAAACATGAAAGTGTTTGTTCCGTTTACGTCTGAAGATGTTGCAACTTCTTTAAATGAAATGATCCATGATCCATCACCTAATTACCTGCGATTAAATTTAGCTACTACACAACAAGCCATAGCAGTTTTTTCTCCATGGAGAAAAATAAAAAGTACTTTAAGTTCATTCGCAACAAAAGCTGTTGTTATTGCTACCGGAACAGTTGCAGATAATTTATTTAAACTACCTACCCATTTATCAGATGAACTTGAAGTATGGTTGGTTAGTAAATTCCCCATTGATAATATTCCGCAGGAACTTATAGAAAGTATTCATAAAACAAAAAATGTAATAACATTGGAAGAGCACCAGGGACAATGTGGATTGCATGAAACATTGGCAAGTCTTTTATTAAAACAACTGAGCGTTCCTATAAAATACAATACGCTTTTTGCATCGGGCTATCCAAGTGGCAGGTATGGATCTCAAAGCTGGCACCAGGAAGAAAATAATTTGGGTGGAAAAAATCTTGAAAATAAAATCATAGAATTTATACGCAACTAATATGTTAGATGCTCAAATAAAAACTGAAGTACAAAAATTAACGGGCCCCATTGTAGTATTTGGTGCAGGTGGTTTTATTGGAAGCAACCTGTTCAGGTATATACTTAAATACCGGGATGATGTGTATGCGATTACCTCTACCTCATATGTACCATGGAGGATTGATGACTTACAGGAAGACAGGATCATAAGAGCTGATATTACCAATAAGAATGAGTTGGAAAATTTATTTAAAGAAAAAAGATTCAAAACCATTTTTGATCTTGCTGCTTATGGTGCTTATTCAAAACAAACAGATGTAAACTTAATTTACAAAACAAATGTAATTGGATTATTAAACCTGTTGGAAATAAGTTCTGCTTACAATATTAGAGCGTTTGTGCATGCTGGTAGTTCTTCTGAATATGGATTAAATTGTGAGGCGCCGCTTGAAAATGCAGACATGCAACCCAATAGTCATTATTCTGTTACCAAAGCATCTGCTGCAAACATGGTAAAATATTATGGCACTATTTTGCAGATCCCGGTTGCTAACTTAAGATACTATTCTATCTATGGTGAATACGAAGAGCCGGATAGATTAATACCAAAGATTATTGAAAAGGGAATGCAAAAAGAATATCCGCCATTGGTACAACCGGATATATCACGAGACTTTGTTTATATAGATGATGCTATACATGCAACATTACTAACTGCCAATGCAGATTATAATATCATTGGTGGGCAATCGATCAACATCGCATCAAATATCAAAACAACCATAAGAGACATTGCAGCTACAGCAAAAGAAATTTTTGCTATTCCGGTTGATCCTGTGTGGGGAGATTTTCCGGATCGTAAATGGGATTTGAAAGAATGGTACGGCAATGCTGCTCTTGCAAAAAAAATATTGGGATGGGAATCCATCACCAGTTTAAAAGATGGCTTAGTAAAAACATACAACTGGCAAAAAGAATATTCAAAACCACTTTACGAGAAGAAAGTTTACCAGGACCAGATACAACATAAAATTACGGCTATCATTGCCTGTTATAAAGATGCTCAGGCCATGCCGATCATGTATGAACGATTGGTAAAGACCTTTTATAAAATGAATGTTGATTATGAAATTATTTTTGTGAATGATTGTAGTCCTGATAATACTGCTGAAGTGTTACAGGTATTGGTACAACAGGATAAGCAGGTAATTGGTATTGAGCATTCAAGAAATTTTGGTTCGCAAAGTGCATTTATGAGTGGTATGGAAATATCAACGGGTGATGCAGTAGTATTGTTAGATGGTGACTTACAGGATCCACCCGAATTGATTGCAAATTTTTATACAAAATGGAAAGAAGGAAATGATGTGGTGTATGGTGAACGTATTAAAAGAGATGGTAATCGTTTTTTAGTAAGATTATATAAAGTGTTTTATAGAATATTCAGGAACCTGTCTTACATACCAATACCATTGGATGCGGGTGATTTTTCTATGATGGATAGAAAGGTAGTGGATGAGTTGGTTAAACTTCCCGAGACAGATCAATTCCTTCGGGGCCTGAGGGCATGGGTTGGTTTTAAACAAATAGGAATACCATATACAAGACCGGAAAGAATGTTTGGCGTTACTACCAATAACTGGAGAAAAAATTTAGCCTGGGCAAGGAAAGCTATTTTTTCTTTTAGTTATGTGCCATTGGAATTATTAACGTACCTGGGTTGGACGCTCACGATCGTTTCATTCCTGGCCATTCTTCTTCAGATTATTTTATACTTTACGGGTTCCCCGGTACCGCATGGTATCACAACCATCATTGTACTTATTTTATTTTTTGGAGGACTTAACATGTTAGCTGTTTCTATCCTTGGCGAATACCAGGCAAAAATATTGGAAGAAGTAAAAAAGAGGCCGAAGTTTATTCGTAGAAAAATAATTCAATCTTCAAAATAAAAAATTGTGACTGAAAAATTTCAGCCTATTTCAAATACGCCGCCAATTGGTTTTACTGGTAAGATAAAATTCTATGGCAGGATGTTGTTGGATCTCCAGATCTTAACGATCTACAAGGATGTCAAAATAAAACTACCTCTTTATTCAGGAAATATATTGGATATCGGTTGCGGCCAATCGCCGTATAAGTTTCTTTTAAATAAAGAACAAACACATTATCATGGCATTGATATTATTGAAGCAGGAGCATTCGGTTATAATAATGCAGAAGTCACTTCATTTGACGGCAAGAATATTCCATTCCCAGATAATACATTTGATGGCGTTATATGCACCGAAGTATTGGAACACGTACAGGAGTTTCAATACCTGGTTGATGAAATATACAGAACAAGTAAAAAAGGGGCAGACATTATTGTAACAGTGCCATGGTCTGCACGATATCATTATATTCCATACGATTATTTTCGCTATACACCCAGCAGTCTTAAAACGATGTTTGATAAATTTTCTGAGGTTATTATAAAACCAAGAGGCACTGATATTGCTGTGATCAGTTCTAAAATAATTGTTTTATTCTTCCGCAATTTTTTCCCGGTAGAAAAATGGAAGTATATTTTTCTACCATTCTTTTTAGCACTATCACCAATACTAATGATAGCGGTTTTGATTGCGCATTTTGCAATATGGTTTAATATTGGTTCTAACGAGGATCCTTTGGGCTATACAATACTGATTAAAAAATAATTTATAATATTTACTTATGTCAGCTATAAAAGATGACCGGGGCTTTAACCAGATTTTCGAACAAAGCGATGGTAATTTAATTCGCCTGAAAAGAAGGGCTGAATGGATGATTGAACAAATGGGTGAAGCAGCCAATAAAAAAATTCTCGAAATCGGTTGTGGCACCGGCTATGTTGCTTACCAGGTTGCACTTCAAACAAAGATGCAGGTTCTTGGTTCCGATCTTTGTGAACCATTTATAGAAGAAGCAAGAGAAAAATATAAACTGCCTAATCTTTTATTTGAAGTACTTGATTTCAATAAAGCTGCCGACAGTGTTCATAATAAATTTGACTATCTTATCGGCAATGGCATATTACATCATTTGTATTATAACCTGGACGATGTTTTCAAAACATTCAGCAGCATTTTAAATCCCGGTGGCAAAATAATATTTATGGAGCCCAACATTTATAACCCTTATGTAGCTGCCATTTTTAAAAACAAATTACTACGAAAAGTGGCCAGCCTCGAACCTGATGAAATGGCTTTCTCTGGGAATTTTATTCAAAAAAAATTAGAGAAAGCGAAATTTAAAAATATTAAAACCGTGTACAAAGATTTTTTGTTGCCTGGAGTACCACGTTTATTAATCAAGCCGTCAATTGCTATTGGAAACATATTGGAAAAAACACCTCTAAAATTTATCAGTCAGTCTATATTAATTTGTGCTGAAATTTAAGGGCATCTCTAAAAACCTACCTTTCCTCTCCTTTGGAGAGGAATTAAAGGTGAGGTACAAAAAAAGAATAGGTTTTTAGAGATGCCCTTAATTTAAAAAAGTAAAATTGATTTTCGTTTGCGATGATCATTGGCAAAAGATATTAAATGAATAAGTTTAAGAACATCTCCATGTTGCTTTTGGTAATCGCAGTACCAATGATCATCTATTTGTATTTTCTCCAATGGAAAACAACAACAATGTATGGAGATGACCTGTATATGTATAAAGCGCATGCTGCCTTAAATACATTTTCTGAAAAGATCAATCTGCCAGGTTCATTCCAAAAATACAGGCCGGTGCATGGATTCAGCATGCATTTTCTTATAGAGATTTTCCAAAAAAATGTAAACGGCTATTATTGTTTTAATATCGCCATCCAGGTAATAAATAGTTTTTTATTCGCCCTGATTTTAAATTTGTTTTTAAAATCTGTATCACTGTCATTGATTGCTGGCCTTACAATAGGATTGTCAAGATTTTCTTTTTTCAATATCACTCAATTATATAATGGAGGCGCATTAGAGGGACTTGCTATAACATTTTTCCTGGCATTTCTATTCTATATCATTAAGGCCATTCAATTTGATAATGATTCGGCACACAAACAAAGTGATATTATTAAAGCTATTTTATTTGCCAACTTAAGCATGTACACACATGAGCGATACATTGTGCTTTTGCCTTTTATAGTTTTGTTGATACTGATTTATCCAGGCTTGAAAATGTTAAGCAGGAAACAAAAATCAATCTTAAGCCTCATTGCCATCGCATCAGTTTGTTTAAATATTTTTCTGAAAAAGGAAGTATACAACCTGCCTTTTTTTGTTGGAACAGGTGGAAAAACGATGAGCTTATCTTCCTCTACCCCGGTTTCATTTTTCATTGACGGTTTACTATCAATATTAGGATTAAATGAGGGGCCGGATTATTTAGTGGGAATAAATTTTCATTCACTAAAATTTTTCAACCAGCTATTGGTAACCGTTTTATTAATTGGATTTTCGGTTACCTTTTTTATTTATTTCCGAAAAATAATTAAATCTAATTTTTCAACGCAAGAAAAACAGACCGGAGTTCTTTGGATCATTCCATTTTTAGCATTGCTTTTTGTTTTATTATTAGTGCCTGCTGTTTTAACAATCAGGCTGGAACAAAGATGGCTGCAGGCTTCATACAGTATTTTTATACTATGCTTTATCATTGCATTTTGTCATTTGCCATTTAAGAATAATTATAGCAGGAACTCAGCATTTTTTTTATTTATTATACTTTTACTTTGGTCTGATTTTACTTACCTGCACAAAGGTGCTGGCAATATATACATGACCAATGCAGAGAAAATCGCAAACAGGTTTGAAGAAGCCATTGACAAGGGCGTTATCAAACCCGGAACAAAAAATATTTATCTATGGGAAAAACAAAAAGATATCAATACAGAAAATGAAATAAAATGGACGTTGGCTGAAGATTATTTTTTTTATTTCTACCAACAACAAGAAAAAAAATTAATTTTTGCAGATTCAATCTATAAAAAAGATAATCCTTATTCAAACTCTTTTATAAACTTTAATAAAAATACTGATCAGATAATATATATGGATAGAGCTATTACAGATATTACCAATGATTATTTACAGGATTCTTTGAAAGCATTTAGCAACAGAATACATAATTTACCTAATTAAAAACAAACAAGGTAATCAGTCAGCATGGAGCAAAAGAAATTAAATATTATTCATAAATGGTTCCTGAAATATACCAATCGCCCTGCGTATATTAATTACAAAGCGGCCAGGAAGAATATTAAGCTTACTAAAGATTTTGAAGAAATAACAAAAAATTTCGATCACTCTTTATTAAATCATCCGTATAAAGAGCTAACAACTTTTAAGCATAGCGGAAATTGCGGCGATATCATTTATTCATTACCGGTAGTATGGGAATTAGCAAAAAAAGGTAAAGCTGCAATTTACTTACAAACTGATCAGCGTGGCAGGTATAACAATTATCATCCTCTGGGAAATGTAATGTTGAATGAACGCATGGTTGAAATGCTAAAACCTCTTTTGCTTTACCAGCCACAATGTAAAAGCTGTGAAGTATACAATGGGAATGAAGTTGATTACGACCTTGATGACTTTAGAAAATATGTTTCCTTACAGGATAGGGGCAATATCGCCAGGTGGTATTTTTATGTTTATGCAGTGTTTCCTTCTTTGTCCAATCCATGGTTAATCGCTCCTAAAGATCCTTCGATAAAGGATACCATTTTGATCGCAAGAAGTCATCGTTATAGAAATCCTCATATCAATTATTCTTTTTTACAAAAATATTCCAATGTAAAATTTATTGGCGTTGAAGAAGAATTTCTCGACATGAAAACAAGCATTCCAAACCTGGAGCATAAGCAGGTCAATGATTTCCTGGAGATGGCTACTTTAATAAATAGTTGTAAACTTTTTATAGGCAATCAATCCTTTCCTTTTGCCATTGCAGAGGGATTAAAAGTTAATCGCTTGCTCGAAGTTTATTATTTATCACCAAATGTAATTGTTGAAGGCAGGGGCGCACATGATTTTCTTTATCAGCCCCAATTTGAAAAAGGGGTTGAGGATTTGTTTAAAATAATTTAGTATATAATACCAATTAAATTAATACTTGTCTGTCAGCCTAAGGCACTCATAAAAAAATTAAGCTCTTTGTAAATGACATAGCAGAGCCGTAGGCTCGTTTCTATTTTGTAACAACGGATTTTAATCCGTTGTCATTAATAGTTGCTATGTTAGAGAACCGTAGGTTCGGCCCATATTATTATATAGTTGCTTTCTACTTCTTTATATGTTCCGAACCTACGGTTCTCATTCTTTACTTTATCATTTCACCAACGGGTTAAAACCCGTTGTTACAATATTGGCCGAGGCTACGCCTCTTTATCCATATGTGTAAAACAGCCGTTTAATAAATTATTCTTAATCAGTTTCATACCTAATGTGTCATTAGTAAAGAACTTAATTTTTTCTTTTATCTGTGCCTCAGCCTGACATTTTTTGGCTGGTGCAGTTTTAATTTAATTGGTATAAATAGTCGGTTCAAAATTTCTTTCTTCATTTAAAAATTTGATTTTACTTCCTGTTTAGATATTCTGGCTCTTTCAGGCAGCTTTTCTTTTACTATTACAGTCTAAGGTTATTGAAGCAAAATCATACTCCAGACAATCCTAACACATTGATTCTGTTAATATTAATAAAAAAGCAAACTCATAGATTGTTACGGGTATAAATTTTGTACTTTTGAGCCTCTTTAAACTTAACGCATCCCCGAGTTATGAAGAATTTTGTCCTGGATTGTGAACGCATGAAATATGCTGACACAGGGATTTATCATTATTGTCTGAATTTGGGAAACCATTTATTAGAAGAAATCAATCCCAGGACTGAGCGATTAGTATATTATGCGCCTGCAAATGCACAACCTTCTTTAGGGAAAAAGAATCCTTTCATAACACAGAATTCATTTCATAAATTTTTAATGCCGTCCACTGGTAAGTATGATGTGTGGCATGCTACCTACCAGATGACCTGTTATATACCTGAACGAAACAGGCGCATTAAGGTCTTACTTACCATTCATGATCTCAATTTCATTTATGATGATAGTAAAACAGAGGCAAAGAAGATAAAACATTTGCAACACCTGCAAACGAATATTGACCGAAGCGATGCCATTATTTGCATATCTGAATTTTGCAAAAAAGATGTGCTGAAATATTGTGATACAGGGAAAAAACCGATCTATATTATTCACAATGGCACCAATGTATTAAATACGGCAGGTTTATCTGCCAGTTCATACAAACCTTCAAACCGTTTTCTTTTTTCTATTGGTGTAATAACAATGAAAAAAAACTTCCATTCTTTGCTTCCTTTACTTCAGCAGGATGATGATATGGAATTATTAATTGCAGGAAGAGATGATGATACTGAATACCTGGCTTACCTGAACGAAACAGCAAAAGATCTGGGTGTAGAAAATAAACTCAGGATACTTGGATCCATTTCTGAAAATGAAAAGGCATGGTATTTCGAAAATTGTTATGCCTTTACTTCTCCTTCTACTGCAGAAGGTTTTTGTATGCCTGTTGCCGAAGCGATGTCAGTTGGCAAACCATTATTTCTATCAAATAAAACAGCTTTGCCCGAAATTGGTGGCAATGTGGCTTTCTATTTCTCAGATTTTAAGCCATCACAAATGATACAAACTTTTGCAGACGGAATGAGTTTGTATAAAGAAACCAACATGCAAGACGCCATTAAAAAAAGAGGCGCTGATTTCTGTTGGGAAAAATCTGCAAAGGAATATCTCGACATTTATCGCTCCCTCGTTTAATTGACAGTATTTTAACCATCCATTTAAATGGTGATTATTTTCTATCCATTTATTGAAGTACATTTGCGCCTTAATATTTTTGAATGAAAACGTATCGTCGTCTCCTGGTTTATGCTAAGCCGTACGGGACATTTATTGTTCCCTTTTTTGTTTTTACACTCATAGGCGTTTTTTTTGGCATATTTCAGTTTGCACTTATAATTCCGCTTTTAAATTTTCTTTTTGATTCGCATACAGCAGCCGAATTGCATCAATACGCAACGATGCCTCATTTTGAACTTACGGGCCCCTATTTTAAGAACCTCTTTTATTATGAAATATATCATCTTAAAACACTGAATCCTGTTTATGCGCTTTATTTTATCGCAGGTATCATTGTAGCTTCCGTTTTATTGACAAATCTTTTCAGGTACCTGGCTCAAAGAGCGCTTGTAAATGCAAGGACATTGCTGGTAAAAAAATTGAGAGAAGCCATATTTGAAAAGATGAACCGCCTTCATATGGGATATTTTACAAAAGAACATAAAGGCGATTTACTTTCACGCATGAACTCTGATGTATTCGAGATTGAGGCTGTAGCAGCCAATTCATTGGAAGTATTGTTTAAAGAACCTTATGTGATGATCGGGTATTTTGTGGCCCTTTTTATTATTTCTGTAAAACTTACACTATTCACTTTAATTGTAATTCCTATTTCTGCCATTGGTATTGCGATGGTAACCAAGAGGCTGAAAAAAGAAGCGCAGGATATGCAAGCTTCAATAGGAAGATTACTTACCATTATAGATGAAACACTTACGGGTATGCGCATTATCCGTGCCTTCAATGCAACAGATTTTACTTTAAAAAGATTTAGCCGTGAAAACGATTTTTACCGCAAAGCAAGTTTACATGGATTTAAAAGAAGAGAACTGGCACCGGCATTTTCTGAAGTTGCAGGTGTAACTGTTGTTGCAGGAATTTTAGTATATGGCGGCAGCATGATCTTAAATAACCAGGGAGGAAATTCAGGTGGCTTGCAGGCAAGTTCATTCATTGCATTCATTGCAATTTTTTCGCAGGTGATGCGTCCTGCTAAAGCAATGGTAGTTGCTTTGGCAAATATTCAAAGAGGTGAAGCTTCGGGTAACCGTATCCTTGAGGTACTTGATACACCGATATTGGTTGATGATAAACCTGGTGCTACATTACTTCCTGCATTCACTAACATCATTGAATTCAAGAATGTAAACTTTGGTTATTCTGAAACACCCGTTTTAAAAAATATAAGTTTCACCCTTGAAAAAGGTAAAACAATTGCGCTTGTTGGACCATCAGGTGTAGGTAAATCAACCATAGCCGACCTGTTGCCAAGATTTTATGATGTAAACAACGGAAGCATTTTAATAGATGGAACCGATATCAGGGATGTTACCATGGAATCTTTAAGAGCGCAGATGAGTTTTGTTACACAGGATATTATTTTATTCAACGATACTATTTTTAATAATATCGCATTGGGAAAACCTGATGCTACTGAAGCAGATGTGATCAATGCTGCTAAAATTGCAAACGCACATGATTTCATTATACAAACTGAAAATGGCTATCAAACAAATATTGGTGACAGGGGCGTAAGATTATCAGGCGGACAACGTCAACGTTTGAGTATTGCCCGTGCTGTTTTTAAAAATCCTTCTATATTGATCCTTGATGAAGCAACATCTGCATTGGATACAGAATCAGAAAAATATGTACAGGATGCATTGGAAAATTTAATGCAGGGAAGAACAACACTTGTGATCGCTCATAGGTTGAGCACCATCAAAGAAGCTGATGAAATATTGATCTTACAGGATGGCGAGATTGTAGAACGTGGAAACCATTTTGAACTTATAGAAATAGAGGAAAGTATTTATAAGCGTTTGACGCAAATGCAGAAAATTGCATAAAAGTTGATAAGGTTAACAGGGTTGCAATGATTAACGAAATTTTCATTAAACATTTAATTTATGAAAAAATCTTTTGTAGTTATTTCATTTATTGTCGTTTTATTTGCGGCATGTAAAAAAACAGATACTACTGATTCAAGTGTGGCTCTTCAAACAAATTTTACAAACGTTGCATACGGTACTGATCCTGCACAGGTAATGGATATTTATTTACCACCCAACAGGAGTACAACTCATACTAATGTTCTTATAATGATACATGGTGGCAGTTGGAGTGGCGGAGATAAAACAGATTTTATTTCATACATAGATACGATTCAATATAGGTTTCCTACCTATGCGATCTTTAATATTAATTATCGCCTTGCAACTGGCATTTTTAATCTTTTTCCAACCCAGGAAAATGATGTCCGTTCAGCAGTTGCATTTATTTATTCAAAAAGGGCTGACTATAAAATTTCAGACAACTATGCGATCCTTGGTGCAAGTGCAGGTGGCCACCTGGCATTGTTAGAAGCTTACAAAGACACTACTCCTATCAGGATAAAAACGGTGATTGATTTCTATGGACCCGCGGATATGACTGCTATGTATAATAATCCTACTTTTCCAGGAGGGCAAATCCCGATATTTAATGTTGTAGGTACAACTCCTCAACTTGATAGTTTATTATATGCACAAAGCAGCCCGATCAATTTTATTACTCCTCGTGTTGCGCCAACCATTATCTTACATGGTGGTTCTGATATTGTAGTAAGGCATGAACAATCTGATAGTCTTGCGGCACATCTTGATTCCGCAAATGTAATAACCAGGTATGTTTTTTATCCTACACAAAATCATGGTTGGACAAACAACGATACACTAAAAAATTCCTTCAACGAAATACAAACTTTTGTAAATGCACACATGCCTTAATGCAAAGGCTGTAGTATTTTATTTTATCTTACATCCATGAAGCGGATTTATTTCATCATTGGTTTTTTAGTTGCTACCAATATTATTTCTGCACAAACAACACCATTTATTTTAAGAGGTGTATTAAAAGAAAACCGTCAGCAGCTTTACCGCAATATTGTAAAGAACAGCATTACAAAAAATCTTTCATTACTATTAACTGATTCTACAGAAGAGAATTGGCAGGATGCTTTTTGGGCAATGGAATTAATAAATTATAAGTCAGCCTGGGTCGACTCAAAAATTTATGAAGTATTTAAAAATATTCAAAATTACCATCCGCCATTTCAAAGGGCATTGCTGGAACTCGCTTATACAAATTATAAAGATGTTTTTTTAGACCCCGTAAATTTATTGCTACAGAAAACAAATGATTCGAAGATATTTGCCATGTGCGCCCTTTACATTTTACCGAGCGTGAAAACAAAAGAGGAAAAAAGAGTTTTCATAAATAAAATCAGCATAAAAACTCCTACTGATAACCCAATCATAAAAGAACTTTATTACCATTTACTCCACGAAGACATAAAACTACCAAACAAAGCCTTATATTATTTATTCGATAAAAGTTTTCTACCTGGAAATGTTTTACTTTTTAGCATTCAAAGAAAGAACAGGGATTTTCCGGGGCTCGCTATTGTAAGAGATGCTGCAGGAAATTTTATAAAAGACAATAACGATTTTTTTTCTGTCCCACAACTTGCAAGAAGCATTACTAATTTACCCGGCTATTTAACCAATGGTAATACACCAGAAGGCATTTTCAGAATGGATGGTTTTGACACTTCGAAAAGTATTTTTATTGGGCCCACAACCAATATCCAGCTTACCATGCCGTATGAAGAAGATACTCCCAATCATTTTTATAAAGATTCAACACAAATGGACAATTGGGGATTGGGTGATTATGAAAAGCTGTTGCCAGACAGTTTAAAAAATTATTTCCCCTTATATGAAGTCCATTATGCTAGCGAAGCAGGACGTACAGCGATCATTGCACATGGTACAACAATAGATCCATTGTATTATAAAAACAAACCTTATTATCCACTTACGCCAACGCAGGGCTGTCTTTGCACAAAAGAAATATGGAGTGATGAAACAGGCATGCTCATGGAAAGTGACCAGCTAAAACTGGTTAATGCGATCATCAAAGCTGGCGGGCCAAATGGATATGCAATCGTGATCAACATCGATGATCAGCAAAAACCTGTTGAGCTCAATGATATTTTAGAATTCCTTCAAACAGCAAATCAGAAGTAAATCCTGCATTGTAACTTTACACAATGAATCTCCCTCCATTAGCAGAACGAATGCGTCCAACCACATTGGATGAATTAACCGGGCAAATGCACCTTACCGGTAAGGGAAGTATTTTGCGTACTGCTATAGAGCATGGAAAAATTCCTTCGATGATCTTATGGGGACCGCCGGGTGTTGGTAAAACAACGATTGCAAATATTATTGCAAACACATTACAACAACCATTCTATACCATCAGCGCCATTTCTGCAGGTGTAAAAGATATTCGTGAGATCATTGAAAATGCAAAGAATGAAAAGGGAGCCATTCTTTTTATTGATGAAATTCATCGCTTCAATAAGGGCCAGCAGGATGCATTGCTGGGAGCAGTAGAAAAAGGGATCATCACACTTATTGGTGCTACTACAGAAAATCCTTCATTTGAAGTAAACAGTGCGTTACTTAGCCGCTGCCAGGTATATGTTTTAAAAGCACTGAATGAAAATGATCTTGTTCATTTACTTCAGCATGCAATCAAAAACGATATTGTATTAAAAGAAAAAAATATTATTTTAAAAGAAACCGAAGCCTTGATCAGGATCTCTGGTGGTGATGCCCGTAAATTATTAAACCTGTTAGAAATTGTAAGTGAAGCTTTAGATGGGGGAATAATTACTGATGATGCTGTAATGCAAATTGCCCAGCAACGCATCGCTCTGTATGATAAGAAAGGTGAACAACATTACGATATCATTTCGGCATTTATAAAAAGTATGCGTGGAAGTGATCCTAACGGTGCTGTGTACTGGCTGGCCAGGATGATTGAAGCTGGTG
This sequence comes from Ferruginibacter sp., assembly GCA_039934735.1. Classification (GTDB taxonomy): domain Bacteria; phylum Bacteroidota; class Bacteroidia; order Chitinophagales; family Chitinophagaceae; genus Ferruginibacter. The sequence continues at coordinate 28,149 of JBDTLP010000039.1, forward strand.
AAGATGTAAAGTTCATCGCTCGCCGTATGCTCATCTTTGCCAGTGAAGATATTGGTAATGCCAATGCAAATGCTTTGTTGCTTGCCAACAATACTTTCCAGGCTGTAAATGTGATTGGTTATCCAGAATCTTCTCTTATCCTGTCGCAGTGCGCCATCTACCTGGCTTCTTCTGTGAAAAGTAATTCCTCCACCATTGCGATCGGCGATGCTATGAATGCTGTAAAAATGCATGGCGATCTTCCTGTGCCACTTCATTTACGCAATGCACCTACAAAGATGATGAAGCAAATGGATTATGGAAAAGATTATAAGTATGCACATAATTATAGCAACAACTTTGTGCTATTACAATTTTTGCCTGATCTACTGGAAGGAAAAATATTTTACACACCACAAAAAAATGCAAGGGAAGAAGAGTTGAGGAAATTTTTAAGAGAAAGATGGAAAGAAAAGTATGGATATTAAAAAAACACACTGTTGTCATAAAATATAAACTTAAAAATATGCTGGCAATTTTATTAAAAAAGGAAAAGCTATTTTTCTTAATCGCATGGAGCTTATTAGCCTGTTCAATTTTAAGGCTCACAGATATTTTTATTCTTTCTTTTGAAAACAATTTCTATTATTTTATTATCAAGCTGGTTATACAAGCAGGGCTTTATTATGGCTATTACCATTTATTAAAACGGAGATACGATATCAAACTAAACTACATTGGATTCATTATTGAAAACATTATTTATAGTTTGCTGATCTTATTGTTTGCATTTGTTTTCTATAAAATGACTGCACTTAATAACGGGGCGTTTTATATAATCCATTTTTTTATTCTATTTGTTTTAAACCTTATGCTAAGTTCAATCCTTTTCCTCGTACGTAAATAATAACCTGATGAAAATAAACATATTGATCGCTTTCCTGGCTGTCCTCATTTTTTCAATAGCAGCATTATTTGAAGTTAATTATCTTGATTATGAAATGCCGGTTCCTTATTCAAAATTCAATGCAATTACTTTTTATGATTTTAAGGGATTGAAAAAACCAGCACAAACTTTAAATGGAGCAAAAGAATTTGCGTTCATAAGTACATCAAGAGAAACAAGATTAACAAACGACCATACATTCATAGCCATTACTTATTTTCATCCATCAAGATCATATGTTTTTAACCAGCACATCCGGAATGCTGGCCTGCTTACACATGAGTTATATCATTTTCATATTTCAGAATACTTTACGAGGCTGATTAGAAAGGCCGTTTTCGAATACCAGGGAAATATCTCCCAGTCTGCAATAGATGATATTGTTGAGATGTATAATACCCAGGAAAATGAAATGCAAATGCAATACGATGAAGAATCTTACCACAGTTATGTATTGGCAGAACAGAAAAGATGGGAGAAGCTTATTGACAATAATCTTGCTTCATTAATAAAATTCAGTGATATAACTACAAAGCTGAAGAATTAGCCATACTAACTTTTGAAATATTGTACTATTGATATATTTTTGGTTAAAACATTCCATATGAAAATAAAAGCGATCCTGAATTATATTTTTGCTTCACTTATATTGATCAGTTTTAGTTGCAACGATTCCAATGAGGTTAAACCTTTTCCATTGGAAAAAAAGTATTGGACAGCCGATGATTATCATGTTGCCAATTTTGAATTAATGGGATTGGTCAGTGCTCAATCTGAACTTCCAAATCTTGATGACCCAAAGACAGCTCCTATTTTTGAAAAACTTGTTGACACAAGCAATTTCACTGTAGTTACCAATGATACAACACTTGGTTTAACGCATCGTGAAAAAACGGCAACGGATATGTTCAATCAATACAAAGACCTTTCACGCAGCTATAGTACCATCGACAGGCAGGATAAATATAAATACCCGGTTGAGTTTGTAAAGGTTCTAAAATTCGGGCTTACACTACAGATACCGTATATTTTATTAGGCAACGAAAAGATCACTAAAGATTCTGATAATCCAAATGCTGAGGATGTAACAAGTGTTGTAAAACGAAATGGGCAGGTATTGATCGACAACTATAATTTATATCTTGATTATATAAATTATGAAGACAGGTTCAATGAAAAAGCAATGACAGAATATATAAGTGGTATTGATGCATTTTTTCCAAGGCTCATTAACCAACTTTTTCCCAATGGAGATTATGGCGAGATGAGTGAAAGGATTCAAAACATGATTAAGAAAGCAAAAAATACTACACTTGTACAAGAGCTACATAAAATAAACGATCTTATAAAAAGCAAGACTGCTGCAAAAACTGCATGATCATAAGAAAATATTTTTTTATTTATGAACAAGGAGGAAAAAACTAAACCTCTAAACCCTTAAACTTCTAAACCTTCATCATGGCTGATCTAAAATGGATCTTCAAATCATTTAATGAACTTTCCGTTTCTGAGCTATATGATATTTTAAAACTTAGAAGCGAGGTATTTGTTGTTGAACAAAATTGTGTGTACCCCGACATGGATGATAAGGACCAGGCTTCTTATCATTTTTGCGGCTGGCTTGAAGATAAACTCGTAGCTTATGTTCGTATCCTTCCTCCCGGTATTGCTTTTAAAGAAGCGAGTATTGGTCGCGTTAGTACATCACTTTCTTACAGGAAAAATGGAACAGGAAGAGTACTCATGCAAAAAGCCATTGACCTTACATTAAAACAATTTGAAGACGCAGGAATTCAAATTGGTGCACAATTATATTTAGATAAATTTTATTCCTCTCTCGGTTTTCATCAAATTGGTGAAGGATATATGGAAGATGGGATTCCCCATATACATATGCTTTTCTCGAAATAAAGGCGATTTTTTATACAATATTTAGCTTCAACCAACGTTTTTGAAAGATGGTAGTACATATTACTGCCCTAGAATCCGTTACCGTTGAAGGCTAAAACCGAATCCTGATGAAACCATCTTTACGCAACGCTGTTGGTAAAATCGCACTGCTAACTTTCCTCTGCTTTACATTGGTCACTGCATCATATTCCCAGCACTTATCATTTGGAAAACAAAGAGTCGTTTACGAAGTTGGATTTAATTTCGGCCCCACTTTCTTTTTAGGTGATCTTGGTGGACACCAGGGAAAAGGAACAAATTCCCTGAAGGATCTTAATGTACCGCTTACAAAATTAATGAAGGGTGTTTTTATGACTGCATACCCAACTGATTGGTTGGGTATTCGACTTGCAGGACAATATACTTATGTAGAGGGACGGGATAATATTATTAATACAAAAGGTGAAGATGAATTGTGGAGAAAGCAACGCAATCTAAATTTCAGAAGTGATATATGGGAAGCATATGGAGCGTTCGAAATTTATCCAACCATGCTCTTTAATACACAGGAAGATTATGATCCTTTATTGCGCCCCTATGGATTTATAGGCGTGGGTATATTTCATTTTAATCCACAAGGTTCGCTTACAGATTCCCGTGGTAAAACAACCTGGTATGATCTTCATCCATTAAAAACAGAAGGAGAAGGTATGCCACAGTACCCGGATAAAAAACCGTATTCGCTTACACAAATGAATATTCCCTACGGCGGGGGTGTTAGGGTAAAAATAAGTCCCCGTGTAAATACAAGCCTTGAATTATTATATAGGAAAACATTTACCGATTATATAGATGATGTAAGTACAACTTATATCGATCCAAATAATTTTGATGCGAATTTAACCCCTAAAGATGCTGCTATCGCAAGGCAAATATCAGATAAAACCGTTGGCATTCTTACACCTGGCCTTAGCCGTTATGAGCCGGGGACACAACGCGGTAATCCAAAAAACAAGGATGCTTATTTTTCCTTTGCAATCAAGGTGGGAGTACAACTGGGAGATGTACTGGATAACAGACCCGATCGCCAGGCTAGAAGACAAACAAGATGTCCTCATTTCTTTTAATCCTAAACATACCCAATGAGAAAATTATTTAAATATCATCCAAATGTGTACAGGGTCATTTTATTGCTCGTATGCGTTTTGCTTGTATTGCTATACAATAGTACAAAAGCGTGATATTAAAAACCAAAACTAACTGCTTAATAAAAATATGAATAAACAAGAAAAGATAAGTGCACTGATATATAACAGAAGATAACCCCAGGGATTCTTATTTGTGACTATCTCTGAAACCACCAAGAACCTATTTTCGTTACTATGCTTTGCCTTATTTTGAGTACTGCTGAAAAGTTGAAAGGATTAAAGTTTACACCTTTTTAAAAGGTGTAAACTTTAATCCTTTCAACTTTTTAATCCTTTCAACTTAATTAACTTCATCAACCTCTCCCCAACTCCTCACGTAAATACTTCGCCGTAAATCCTTCCTTAATATTCGCCATCGCTTCTGGTGTTCCTTCAAATAATACTTTGCCACCACCACTGCCGCCTTCCGGGCCAATGTCAATGATATAATCACCGGTTTTTATCATGTCGAGATTATGCTCTATTACTAATACTGTATTGCCGCGATCAACAAGTTTGTTTAAAACATCCAACAAGTGTTGTATATCCTGGAAGTGAAGGCCTGTCGTTGGTTCATCTAATATGTAAAAAGTTTTTCCCGTATCACGCTTACCAAGTTCTGTTGCAAGCTTCACACGTTGGGCTTCACCACCACTAAGGGTAACCGCACTTTGTCCGAGTGTGATGTAGCCAAGGCCAACCTCCTGTAACACTTTTATTTTACGATAGATAAATGGAACAGCATTAAAAAATTCTACCGCTTCATCAACGGTCATATTTAAAACATCGCTGATCGATTTTCCTTTATAACGAATTTCCAGTGTCTCCCGGTTGTATCTTTTACCATTGCATTTTTCGCAATGAACATGTACATCAGGTAAAAAATTCATTTCTATTACACGCATGCCACCACCTTCACAAACTTCGCATCGCCCGCTTTTTACATTGAAAGAAAAACGGCCAGCATTATAACCACGGATCTTTGCTTCAGGAACTGAAGCAAATAAAGTACGTATATCTGTAAAAAATCCACAGTAAGTTGCAGGGTTGCTTCTTGGCGTTCTTCCAATCGGGCTTTGATCAATTTCTATCACCTTATCAATATTCTCCAGGCCGGTGATCGTTTTATATGGTAGCGCTTCTGCTTTTGAATTATAACAATACTTGCTTAGTAATGGATAAAGTGTTTCATTGATCAAAGTTGACTTTCCGCTCCCACTCACGCCCGTTACCAAAATAAATTTTCCAAGCGGGAATTTTACGGATACATTTTGTAAATTATTTCCGGACACACCTTTAAGTTCAATTGTTTTTCCATTTCCCTTTCTTCTTTCTTTTGGTATGGCTATTGATTTTTTTCCACTTAGATATTGAGCAGTATCTGAATTAGACTTTAATACTTCTGCTGGTGTTCCCATTGCTACAATCCTACCACCATGCACACCCGCTTTTGGGCCGATATCAACAAGATGATCTGCAGCAAGCATAATATCTTTATCATGTTCCACTACTAATACACTATTGCCAATGTTTCTTAAATTTTGTAATGCAACGATCAGCCTTTGATTGTCTCTCTGATGCAATCCAATACTTGGTTCATCAAGAATATAAGTGATGCCTTGTAGTTGTGATCCAATTTGTGTAGCAAGCCTTATACGCTGGTACTCGCCACCACTAAGGCTTTTCGAAGGACGATATAATGTTAGGTATGTCAAACCAACATCCAATAAAAATTGCAGCCTTTCCCTGATCTCTTTTAAAATATCTTTTGCAATGGTGTTTTGTTTTTCATTGATGCGCTTTTCCAATCCGTTAAACCATTGAGCAAGTTTATCGAGATCCATTTCACTTAACTCTGCAATATTTCTTTCATCTATTTTAAACCAAAGGCTTTCTTTTTTTAATCTTGTTCCATCACAGGTTTCACAAAGCCTTAATTGCATAAATTGTTCTGCCCAGTCACGGATAGACTCACTGGTAGAGGTAGACGAAAACCAACGCTTCACCATATTTACCACCCCTTCATATTCAGTAGTGTAATAAGAAGATTCGGTTTGCTCCATATCCATATCTACAGAAGCATTCGTGCTATCGTCCATTTCTTCTTTTCCATAAAGTAATACGTTCAAAGCTTTTGAAGAAAGATCTTTAACCGGTTTATCAAGATTGATCTTATATTTTTTTGCAATTTCCTGTACCTGTTTAAAAACATAAGCTTCTCTTTCTTCACCAAGCGGTGCGATAGCGCCTTCTTTTATGCTTAGTTTGTTATCAGGAATAATGCTATCCATGTTTACCTGGTAAACAGTTCCCAATCCTTTACATGTTGGACAAGCACCATAAGGAGAGTTAAATGAAAATGCATTGGGTGAAGGTTCTTCGTAGCTGATTCCTGTTTCAATACACATCAATTGCTTGCTGTATTGAACAACTTTATTATCATCGTTGATCAATAAAAACAACAGGTCCTTACCCATCTGCAATGTTTTTTGTACGCTTTGGCTCACCCGCAATTTCATATCATCAGTAACCTGCAGCCTGTCCACCACCACTTCAATATCGTGGATCTTATAACGGTCAAGCTGCATCCGTGGCGTAAGATCAAGCACTTCGCCATCAACCCTTACTTTTAAAAAACCTTTTTTACGGATGTCTTCAAACAGTTCACGATAATGTCCTTTACGCCCACGTACCAATGGCGCCAGTAAGCTTATCTTTTTATTTTTAAATTTCTTATAAATATCCATCACAATCTCTTCTTCACTAAACTTCACCATTTTTTTTCCCGTGTTATAACTATATGCTTCGGCTACACGTGCATATAACAATCGGAGAAAATCATAGATCTCTGTAATGGTACCAACAGTACTTCTCGGATTTTTATTGGTTGTTTTTTGTTCGATGGAAATAACGGGTGAGAGGCCGGTTATCTTATCAACATCGGGGCGTTCCATATCTCCAACAAATTGTCGTGCGTATGCTGAGAAACTCTCCATATAACGGCGTTGACCTTCGTTATAGATCGTATCAAACGTAAGCGAAGATTTTCCACTGCCGCTTACACCTGTAAATACAACCAATTTATTTTTTGGAATTCGAATATCAATGTTCTTAAGATTGTGCTCCCTGGCACCAAACACTTCTATAAATTCTCCTGCTTTTTCTGTAGTTGAAACCTTTGCTTTCTTAGTCGCCATTTTTAAAACTCCTTGCTACAAAGATACGAAAGGTTGGGGCAGGTTAAAAAAGTTAATAGGATTGACAAAGTTAATAAAGGAAGCTACCTCGTTAACTAATCAACCCTGTTAACCTATCAACTTTAATTAAAATATTAATCAGGAAAGATTTGTTGATAAAATTCCACGAAAGAGGAAAAAATATTACAACTGTAAATACTTAATTCCAAATCAAACAACTTAAAATGATCATGGCTCAGTCCTTGTTTTACTATTGTGATTTTTTTAATATTATTGTCAACTAAAAAAAATGATTATGACCACAAATGAAAAATTAAGCGAAGTTTTAAATGACCTTATTCAAATTAATAATGACAGGATAACGGGGTATGAAAAAGCCTCAAAGGAAACTGAAAATATTGATGTTGATCTTAAAGCTGTATTTAATAAGATGGCAGATGATAGCAGGAAATATAAGTCTGAATTGTCTAATGAAGTTACCAGGTTAGGTGGAATTCCTTCAACAGACACAACCAACATGGGCAAGATTTATCGTGTTTGGATGGATGTAAAAGCAACTTTTACCGGAAATGACAGGCAAACAATTTTAAACTCCTGTGAATATGGCGAAGACGCTGCTCAAAAGGCCTATAAAGATGCATTGGCTTCTGATGCAGACATTGATGTAGCTACAAGGCAGCTAATAACTTCTCAACAAGCATCATTAAAAAATGCCCACGATCTCATAAAAAAATATCGTGATGCAAATAAGGCTGTAACAGCATAATGCTATTGTATTAGTAGCTAAATAAAAAGAGTGATCACTTTCCGTTGACTTAAGTCGACATCAAGTGACCACTCTTTTTATTTTAAAAACCGCCTGCTCTAACAATCGCTATATAATTCATTAATTTAGCGAAATAAAAAAAGCATCAAGTTTGTATCTTTTACTATTTCAATTGCTTGACCTTGTAACTTTTACTGACCCGATGCTTTTGTGATTGGCTTACTTTCTTTTACAATTGTTAGCCTCTCTTTTGTTTTATAAATATACTATTACAATCATTCTTTTTCCAAATTTTTAACCTAGTTCTTGTGCACTTGTTTTGCACAGTTTTACGCACATCGTAATTATATAAATGACTAAACATTTACATCGATATTTTATTTTGAATAAGCCCTACAATATGGTTTCACAATTCATCAGTTCGGATAAAGTTAATTTACTGGGTGATCTTGATTTTGATTTTCCTGAAGGCACGCACGCTATTGGAAGACTGGATAGTAATTCAGAAGGACTGCTGCTATTAACAACAAATAAAAAAGTAACAAGGTTGTTATTTCTTGGCACAGAAAAACATAACAGGACTTACCTCGTACAGGTAAATAATATATTGAGCGATGAAAATTTAAAGCGTTTACAGCAAGGCGTTAGCATTCGTATAAAAGAGAATGAAAACTATACAACACCAGCATGTGAAGTAATGTTGGTTGAGCACCCGGAAACGATGTACCCTTTTCAAACGGAAATAAGTAATAAATATGGCCCACACACCTGGCTACTCATTACACTCACAGAGGGAAAATATCACCAGGTAAGAAAAATGATGGCTGCTATTCATCATCGTTGTAAACGATTAATACGTGTTTCTATTGAGGATATTAAGTTGGAAGGGCTTGCTCCCGGAGCCGTGAGGGAAATAGATGAAGTGGATTTTTTTAGAAAATTAAGGATAGGTTGAGGAAGGTTGAAAAGTTGATAAGGTTAATTAGGTCCGTCCTTTATTAACTTTATCAACCATATCAACTTTTCACTCTCCACTCGTAAACTTGCTCAACTCCTCTTTACTTGAATCGAATGAAAAAACATTATTTACTTTAAAATAATTTTTAGGATCAGTTGTGTATTTGTAAGCATATTTTGCAAATACAAGTTTTGAATCTTCGAAACTAAAAAGATTACAAATTGCTGTTACCTGGTCAGAGGATAAACAATTTGCAGAAGCAATACTTTTTGCTGTTGAAAGTTTTGTTTCTTCAAAGCTTGCCTCTGAAATGGTTTTCTTTGCTGCAGCAAAATCTGCCTGCTTCATCGCCCAGCCATGGCAACCGTTATCTGTGTTAGGCTGGTCGCTATTATCTTTAGTAGTTGTATGACTGTTGTGTGAACTATGACTTGTTGTAGTAGTTGTAGTTGTTGTTGATGATATGTCAGGATCATTGATCGAAATATTCATACTTACACCAGGTACACGCACGCTTGCATCAACAGTATTTGAATTGGTAGTGGTAGTGGTAGTTTGTGTTATACCACCTGTACCGCCTTTATGTCCAAAATGATGAACATACATTCCTTCAGGTGCAACAAAATCGGGTTGTACTTCAATGGCAGAATAAGGATTTAGTTTTGTTTTACCTGCTTTGTCTTTGCGTATCCTGTAAGTAACATCCATCATTTTATTATCGGGATCGGCGATCTGTATATTTTTTGAAATGGTTGACATATTAGAATCAACAAAAATAATTTTTGCACTGTAATAAGGTTGGGGAAGTTCTTCAACACGAATATTTGTTTGTGGTTTATCACTTTGTTTTTCACCGTTCAGTACAAGTGTAAATTTATCACCGTCTTCTGAAAAAACAGTAAGGTTTCCTGTTTTCTGAGCAAAAAGAATTGTTGGAATAGAGAAAGCAATTATTAATAAAAATTTTTTCATATGCAAGTTTTTTTAAGGGATAAATATAATTAATAAAGATAGGTAGCCAAATTGAGAATTGGTTGTTACCGTTATTTTAAAACCGATATTAATGAATAACAAGTACAGTTCCTTTTTTAAAAACAGGTTGTTGCCCACGGACGGAATACTTTGCCATCCAAACATAGCTCCCAGTATTTACAGGAACTCCTCTAAATCTTCCATCCCATTTTTTATAAGGATCGCTGGATGTAAAAATTACTTCTGCATAGCGATTGTAAATAACGATGCTATAATTTTTTAAAGATCCAAGATCTCCTATTACTCCGAATGTCGGATTTAACGCATCTGTATTGGGTGTAAATGCTGAAGGAAAATAAACTCCTTTACAATCTACAATTACGTTTATAGAATCAATACCAGTACATCCATCTGCATCCATTACTTCTACCCAATAAGTTCCCGTTTTTATTACCGAATAAAAAGATGCTGTTGAATTATCCTGCCATTTATAGCTGGCGTACAAACCTGGTTTTAGGAATAACGTTTGCCCGGGACAGATAGTAGTATCTTTTCCAAGGAAAGGATTTAATGTATAAGTAACAGCTGATACCAGGATATTAGTTACAGCTGGTGCTATACAACCATTTACATCCGTAACTGAAAGATTATAACTACCAGTTGCAAGGCTATTGATAACAGGAGTAGATTGGCCATTGGACCAGGTATAAAAATAAGGTTGTGTACCACCTGCGGCATTTGCAGTAATGGTTCCATTATTATTTCCACATTTGGCTGGGGTACTAACAGGTTGAATCGTTAAAGCATCGGGTTCTGTAAGGGTAACCGGAATGGAGGCACTGCATGAGTTAGCCGATGTTACTGTTACAGTGTAAGCAATATTTCCACTTAGATTGTTAATCGTTGCTGTATTTTGTATGGGGTTGGTATCCCAGCTATAATTATAAACACCTGCCGGATTTACATTAACTGTAATAGATCCGTTTTGATCACCCTGGCATTTAATATTCGTATTGATAGTTGTAACATCCAAAATGGTAATGGTTTTGGGAGGTACGATTAATTGTACCCCGTTGCCATAACTAACGGTTAATGATACACTATATGTACCAGCTGTTGAAAAAACATGCGTTGGATTTTCTTCAGAAGAAATACCATTGGTTCCCGAAGCAGGATCATTAAAATTCCAGTTCCATGCAACCTGGCAAAATTGTGTATTGTTGGTGAATTGCGCTGTGTTATTTGTTCCGCAGGTATAGGTAAAATCCGGAGGAGATGAAGGAGGTGTTTCACCAATGTGAACATCATCAACAGCGAATCCATCAAAATTATTACATTGGGTTCCGGCACCAAAATAAAATCTAAACATAACATTGCTTTGCCCGGCAAGCATCGACATATTATGTTGTGCAGTAACCCATCTGCCACTACCCATCCCATAAAGACAATTTCCGCCACCACCGCCACTCGTTTGTATATTGCCTGACCAACCCGGCTCACCACCTAAATAAGGCGTTATAGGCCCATAGGTAAACCAGTTTGTTCCGCTACAGGTACTATTTGAATTTATAGAACCTAATGTGATCCATGTATTCGCTCCATCCAATGAATATTGAAATGTACAGCCATCATACCTTAACTCTGTTTCCCAAAAAACCTTAAATGATATTAGCGGATCTACCAGTGATGAAAAATCAAAACAAGGGCTTCTCAATTCCGAATTTCCACTTGAATAGGAACTGCCATTTAAACCTCCTACAATCCAGCTTTTCAAACCTCCGCCAGGTGTAAGTATTACTTGTTTGCCAGGGCCTGGTGCACCGCACTGCCATGATCCAGCGGGACTAGCTACCCAATTTCCATTGTCGCTATCTTCAAAACTTTCATTATATGGAAATACATTCAGTGTTGTTGAGCATTGCGCTTTGGAAAATTGTTGTATGCCCAGGCATATCAACAATAAAAAAGTATACAAATAAGTGTTCCTGGTTAATCGCATGCTTAGCTTGCATTTTTCAGCAATCTGCAAATTTACAACGAATAATCTGTAAATTTTGTCTTATTCAGCCTAATAAACAATAAAATTTACAATGAAATAATAATGAGAAAAAATCAATGCAGTAAATATGATAAAAAATTACCCGCCATTAATAAACTTATTCAATTCCTTCTTACTTGTTTCAAGGCTCAGTGCCTTATTTACTTCTGAGTAATTTTTTCGGTCGATGGTAAATTTATAAGCGTATTTCGCAAAAGCCAGTTTTGATTTTTCTGATTTGAAAAGGGCGCAAAATTCTGTTACCTGGCTTGCCAAAAGACAATTGGAAGCAATGATCTCCTGTGCTGCAGTAAGTTTTTCATCTTCTTTGGCTGTTTCCTGGATTGTTTTTTTTGCAGCTACAAGATCGCCTTTTCCCATTGGCCATCCATTGCATTTTTTATTTTCAGGGATAACTTTACGAACTTCTTTTTTCTTATCAATTGTTGCAGTGCTGGTATTATTTTTAGCCACGATTGGGTCGTTGACCAATCCTTTTTTCACAGGAGTTTTAGTATTATTGGAAGCAACAGGTTTATTCTTTGTTGCAGCTGTAGTGGCATTAGATTGTTCAACAACTTTTATATTTGAGATCGTTCCTTTAACAGGCGCTTTTGTTTTTTTTGCTGGCGCAACAGCAGCAATGGCTTCATCAGCTTTTCCAAAACCATATACATACATGCCTTCAGGTGCAGTAAAATTTTCCTGCACTTTGGTCATTGAATAAAAATTAAGTTTAGGCTTACCTGCTTTGTCACGGCGTATGCGGTAAGCAGCATCCATCAGTTTATCATCTACATCGGAAATATATAAATTGCTTTTAAAGATGGGTGCCATCTTCGTATCCTTAAAAACAATTTTTACATTGTAATAAAGACCAGGTATTTGCTGGATACGAATATTGGATTGTGCAATATCATTCTGTTTAACCCCATCTAAAAAAAGAAAGAATTTATCGCCATTCTGTGAAAAAACGTTTAGGCTTCCCAGTTGTATTGAAGAACCTGCTATAAAAGGAGCTATTTCTTTCTTCTCTACAACAGGCATGGTTTCAAAAACAGTGGGCTGCCCAAAATGAAAGACATACATATCTTCGGTTGCAACAAAATTTTGCTGTACCGGCAACATGGAATAAAAAGTAAGTTTAGATTTGGTTGTTGTTTTATCGCGGCGTATCCTGTAAGAGGCATCCTTCATCATATCATCCCCATCGGATACGTATAGATTGTTTTTTGAAATTGGCGCTAAAGAAGAATCTTCGAAAATTATTTTTGCTGAATAATAAAGATCCGGCAGTTCCTGTATTCGAATATTGGAACGGGCTATATCATTCTGTTTTTTGCCATCAAGAATCAAATAAAATTTATCACCGTTCTCAGAAAATATATTGAGGCTGCCGAAAGATTGGGCAAAGATCAAAGATGGTAATGATAAAAAAATTAAACAAAACAGTTTTTTCAACAAGTCATATTTTAGCTTCGGCAAATATAACCAAACATAAAACACATTTCTAACGCAAGGGGCAATGTTGAATAGTTTGTGATTAATTAATTTGGAAATTT
>JBDTLP010000040.1:0-41080 GCA_039934735.1 Ferruginibacter sp.
TTAGCAACAGGAGCAGGAAAAGAAAAGAAGTTCCCAGCCATATTTTATTTTTTACATTTAATGCCATCACGAGAGAATGATTATATCAATGTTATTTTTCGAAAGTGTTTTTAATAATTGATTAAATAGGCTTGTTTTTAAAATCACCTGGAAAAGATTCAAATGTGGTTTCCCCAAACAAATGGTTGTAATATTTTTTTCTGTTGCTGTTTCTATAATTGTTGATGCAATATTTGCTCCTTTTTTCCTGATCACTTCTGCACCCAATTCTGTGGCGTTCTTAAAGTTATTGATTAAATGCCGTTGAGCAGCCAATGAAATTTTTTCTGCAGATTCTTTTTCAGTTTGTACATACAAAACATACCACTTGCTGTTATAATAAGATGCGAGCCGGGCAGTTTTACGAATAATACGTTGTGCGATTTCTGCGTTGGAAGATATGCAGGCAAGAAAATGTTCATGTCGAAATGGTTTGTTCTTTGCAATAACCTGGTGATCAACTTTTCGTTCAACCTGCCCTGCTACTTCTTTTAACGCAAGTTCACGTAACTGCAATATTTTATCCGATTGAAAAAAATGTTGTAACGCCTGTTGTACTTTGCTATGATCATATATTTTACCTTCCTTTAGCCGGGTTATCAATTCATCTGCCGTTAGATCGATATTCACCACCTCATCCGCTAATTGCAACATCTTATCCGGTATCCGCTCCTGCACATCCACGCCTGTTATTTCCTTTACTTCTTTGTTGATGCTTTCTATATGCTGGATATTTACGGCCGATATCACATCGATTCCAGCATCCAGCACATCCAACACATCCTGCCAGCGTTTTTCATTTTTACTTCCGGGAATATTTGTGTGTGCCAATTCATCGATGATGACTACTGCAGGTTGCAGTAGATAAATTGCCTGCACATCCAGTTCTTCCAACCTTTTTCCTTTATAAAAAACTTCTCTTCTTGGTATAACAGGAAGTCCATCTATCAAAGCTTCAGTTTCTTTTCTTTTATGCGTCTCTACGTAAGCTACTCTTACATTCACACCTTGCTTTAACAAGGCATGTGCTTCCTGCAACATGCGAAAGGTTTTACCAACGCCTGCACTCATGCCAATATATATCTTAAAGTTCCCTTTCTTTTTTTGGGAATTAAAATTTACAAATGAACCTGTATAATCTTCCTGTTCCTGCATCGTTAAAAACTGATTGCAATAGATGAAGTAATAAAGTTATTATTTTTTGATATGCCATTATACTTAGGAAACACGGCATCCTTACTATTAAATGTTCTTGCTTCCACCCTGATCACTGCATTACTAACGGGAGCATAATCAATATTAAAAGAAAAACCTGAGGTCTGAAAACCATTTGGAGTTCCGCTTGCAATGATAACCCCGTACTTATCATTGTAATATTCGCCGCGTGCTGCAACCGCCCATTTATTGTTTAATGCATATTTTAAGATCAATACAGGTGAATACCAGGTATTCATTTCGCTGCTACCTTTTGATTGCTGCTCTGTACCAATATCAAATCCTGCTGTTACTCCCAACTTCTTTGTAATATTAAAAATGCCGTAAAAATTGTGAAAGTAACGCCATTGACGCGTACTGTCGGGCTTATCTGTACCAATAAAAGTGCTGTAATTGAATGTAGTTGTTGCATTTGGTTTGTATTGTACCTGTGTACCATAACTCATCAATGAATTTCCTTCTACTCTTTTAATTCTTTGCCATCCATTTAATGCAAGGGCACTCAATACCCATTTATTGTTATCAGAAGTATAGGTAAGTTTTGCTCCCGATTCAAAATAAGGAGAATTATCGGCCAGCATACTTCGGGTTAATGTCCAGCAGTCTTTTGACACGGCACTTTCAAAGCCGATATGTGAAGAAAAAATGCCGGCATCAATCCATAGATTTTTCTTTTTAGAAATTTTTATACCTGCGTTTGCTTCATAAATATTTTTTAAAGTAGCAGGTTCTGCAGAATAATTTGCATTCATATAGGTACCAACTCCTACTGCAAGATTTGCTCTTACGCGATCATGACTATAAGCAGCTTTTAAAAATCCAAGATTAATGTTAAATTCATTGTGGCGGTTGTGGCTATATATAAAACCAGGCCTGTTGTTATCCGTTGGTTTATTAAAGTCATATTGATAATATGCTTCCACGTAACCACTGAACGTTAATGGATTTGCTACAACGATTGTTTTTGTTGAATCCTGTGCGAATAATTTTGAAGCTGCCATGAGCATCAATACTAAGAATATCTTTTTCATTTTATTTTTTTCTGTCGTTATTTTAATTGATCCAATTCTATATTAATTTGTAATACATTTATTTTTTTTGTACCGAACAATCCACTCAAAGGAGTTTCAATATTCTTCTCAATCAATGCGTTTATCTTATCAACCGTTACATTTCGTACAGCAGCAATCCTGGTTGCCTGTACATAGGCTCCTTCCACCGAAATATTAGGATCAAGTCCCGCACCTGATGCAGTGACGAGATCGGAGGGAATTGCCTCCTTTTTCACCGTAGGATTATGAACCAAAAAGCTGTCAATCCTGCTTTTTACATCTTTTAAATAATCAGGGTTTGAAGGTCCTTTGTTACTGCCACCGGCACCGGCTGCATTGTAATCAACAGCTGATGGACGGCTATAGAAATATTTATCATCTGTGAATTTTTGTCCCAATAATTTCCAGCCAACAATTTTGTTGTTGACGGCGATTGTTTCACCCTTTCCTTTGCCAGGTACAAGTTGTGCGCCTGCAAGTATTAGTGCCGGATAGATAACCATAAAAAATACAATACAAACCAGGGTTAATCGTATAGCCGGAAGAATATTATGTTTCATTTTTTTTAATTTTAGTGTTCGCTGTAAATAAACTTTTAAAACCATATACTCACAACCAGGTCAATTAATTTGATACCGATAAATGGAATGATGATTCCTCCAAGGCCATAGATGAGTAAATTCCTTCTCAACAATAAAGAAGCTCCAAGTGGTTTATACGCAACTCCTCTTAATGCCAATGGGATGAGTAAGGGAATAATGATGGCATTAAAAATGACAGCGGAAAGTATCGCACTCCCGGGGCTATGTAGCCGCATTATATTCAATCCCTGCAAAGCTGGAATTGCAGCAATGAACAAAGCTGGTACGATGGCAAAATATTTTGCAACATCATTTGCGATAGAAAATGTTGTGAGTGTTCCTCTTGTCATAAGTAACTGCTTTCCTATTTCTACTATTTCGATCAGCTTGGTAGGATCGTTATCAAGATCAACCATATTACCTGCTTCCTTGGCCGCAGCGGTGCCACTGTTCATAGCTACACCTACGTCGGCTTGCGCAAGTGCCGGAGCGTCATTGGTACCATCGCCCATCATGGCAACCAGTTTCCCTTGCTGTTGTTCTTTTTTTATGTAGATCATTTTATCTTCTGGTTTGGCTTCAGCAATAAAATCATCCACACCTGCTTTTTCAGCAATAAATTTTGCTGTTAATGGATTATCGCCTGTTACCATTACGGTTTTGATACCCATTTTACGCAAGCGTTCAAAGCGTTCCTGTATACCGGGTTTAATGATATCCTGCAATTCGATTACGCCTAACACTTTATTATTCTCACTCACAACAAGTGGCGTTCCCCCTTTGGATGAAATCATCTTTACCTTTTCTGCAGTTTCTACAGGAAATAAATTACCTGCTTTTGTTACCATTGTTTTTATAGAATCAAAAGCCCCTTTACGGATCTTTACACCCATTGGAAAATCCACATTCCCTTCCGGCAAATCAATGCCACTGCTTCTTGTTTCAGCAGTGAAGTCAATGAACGTTGCATTATCTGTATTAAAATTTCTTGTGTCCAGATTCGCCAGTTCAATGATCGATTTTCCTTCAGGTGTTTGATCTGCGATTGATGATAATGCACAAGCTTCAACAAAAGCCTTTTTGTCTACCCCGTTTGCTTCATAAAAATTAGTCGCTTTACGATTGCCGATCGTAATGGTTCCGGTTTTGTCCAGCAACAAAGTATCGATATCACCTGCAGTTTCTACAGCCTTACCGCTTTTAGTGATCACGTTTGCTCGCAAAGCCCTATCCATGCCTGCAATGCCAATGGCAGATAACAAACCGCCAATGGTAGTTGGTATAAGGCATACAAACAATGAAATAAATGCCGCAATGGTGATGGGCGTATTTGCATAATCAGCAAAGGGCTTTAATGTTACACACACGATCACAAATATCAACGTAAACCCTGCCAGTAAAATAGTGAGTGCAATTTCATTGGGTGTTTTTTGGCGGCTCGCTCCTTCTACCAGGGCGATCATCTTGTCTAAAAAACTTTCGCCCGGTTCTGTGGTAACCCTTACCGTTATTTTGTCTGATAATACTTTTGTCCCCCCGGTTACGGATGATTTATCTCCTCCTGCTTCCCGTATAACAGGTGCGCTTTCACCGGTGATGGCACTCTCATCAATGGTTGCGATGCCTTTGATGATTTCTCCATCCATTGGTATTGTATCGCCTGTTTCACAAACAAACAAGTCGCCTTTTTCCAATTGTGAAGAGGGTACTACCTTCACTTCATTTACATACATCTCACCTACCGGGAATATTTTTTTGGCAGGCGTATCTTCTCTTGTTTTTCTTAAACTGTCTGCCTGTGCTTTTCCTCTTGCTTCGGCAATTGCTTCTGCAAAATTGGCAAAGAGTAAAGTGATGAATAAAATGGCTGTTACAATAATATTGTATAACAAGCCCCCCTGGTTTTTTTCTCCCGCTCCGATCCATATACAAACCCCAGCCATTACAGCTGTAGAGATCCATACGGTAAACATCACCGGGTTGCGGAACATGATGCGTGGATCCAGTTTTACAAAAGATTGTTTCAAAGCTTCTTTAACTAAAGTCGCTTCAAATAATTTATTGGTTCTATTATGTGTCGTCATGATCTTTTATTTAAATTATTTCATTCCAAAATATTCTGCAATTGGACCCAACGTCAATGCAGGAAAAAAGCTTAGTGCTGCCACAATAAATATTACAGCAAACACCATGATACCAAATGTGCCTGTATCGGTTTTTAATGTGCCCGCACTTTCAGGGATGTATTTCTTTTTAGCAAGTATTCCTGCTATTGCTACCGGGCCAATAATGGGTAAGAATCTTGCAAGCAACATCACAATCCCACATGCTATATTCCAGAATGGGGTATTGTCGCCCAGGCCTTCAAAACCACTTCCGTTGTTGGCAGAGGAAGAAGTAAACTCGTATAACATTTCACTGAAACCATGATTGCCGGGATTGTTGAGCCATCCCGCATACTCTGTGGGATTGTGTGCATACAGGTAAGAGGACAATGCCGTACCTGCGAGAATAAGAAATGTGTGCAACAATGCAATGATGGATGCAATCTTCATTTCTCTTGCTTCGATCTTCTTACCTAAAAACTCCGGCGTGCGGCCCACCATTAAACCACTGATGAAAACAGCGATGATGATAAAGATGTAAAAGTTTAGAAACCCTACACCAACTCCTCCATAAAAAGAATTGATCATCATACCGAGCAACGCACTCATGCCGGCAAGTGGTGTAAAACTATCATGCATTGCATTTACAGAACCATTTGAAGTTACTGTTGTGGTAACACCCCAATAAGCAGATGCTGCAGAGCCAAACCGAACCTCTTTGCCTTCCATGCTTCCGAGTGGTTGTGCAATGCCCATTTTAGCTATGGCAGGATTTCCGTGCGTTTCAAAATACACAGCATTGCATAACAATATTAAAAATCCAAGTGTCATGACAGCGAATATCATCCAGGCGAATTTTTTCCTTTTCAACACATAACCGAGTGCAAATACCATGGCAATCGGGATCAGGATAATACAGATGTTCTCGATTATGTTGGTGAAATAATTCGGATTCTCCAACGGATGAGCCGAGTTAGGCCCAAAGTATCCGCCACCGTTAGTGCCCAACTGCTTAATGGCTACCATCGCAGCTACGGGCCCGCGGCTAACATTTACCGTATCTCCCTGCATAGAAACGTATTGTGCTTTACCTTCGAAATTCATGGGCGTACCATTGAATGCAAGTATGAGTGCAACTACCATTGACAATGGAAGCAAAATTCTCGTTGCAGCTCTTACCAGGTAATTATAAAAGTTACCAAGCTTGTCCGTCGTTTTCTCTTTCATTGCTGTAAACACTGCAGCACAAATGGCAATACCTGTAGCTGCACTAATAAATTGCCACAGCATCAATATCATTTCCCCGAGGTATGACAATCCTGTTTCTCCTGAATAATGCTGCAGGTTCGTATTTGATACAAAACTTACAGAGGTATTGAAAGCAAGGTCTGCTGACATAGATGGATTGCCATCCGGATTGAGCGGCAACCAGTTCATATTCATCAATACAAACATGGAAAATAAAAACCAAACAAGGTTGATGGTAAGCAAGGCCTTAAGATGATGCTTCCAGTTCATTTCTCTTTTGGGATCAATACCGCCAAGTTTAAAAAATGTTCTATCGATTGGATTGAATAAACCGTCGATCCAGGTTTTATCTCCTTCAAATACTTTCCCGATATATCTCCCGAGTGGAATTGCCAGTGCTACCGTAAGTAAGTACATGAGTAGTACACCTAAAATTTCTGTATACATAAATATCAAGTTTAAAAGTTTATTGCTTTAGTGTTTAGGTGCTAAAATTTTTCCGGTTTTATTAATACATAACATAAGTAGATAAAAACGAGGATCGCAATAATGAATAATAGTGTCATATTTATTTTAGTTTAAAAGATGTTTAAATTTTCTCAAACCAATCGATGAATTTGAAAAAAAGTGCAAACCCGGTTATGCCGGCGAGGCAAAGAATTGTTGTGAGCATGATTTCAGTTTTTATTTATAAATGATTATAATTGACCGGACAATTATCTTATCTAAAAGCAAAGTCGTACTAATATCGCCGTAATGACAAACACTGCAAATGCGGTATGTACGAACTGATGCGTTTTGATATTAAATTTTCTTCGCCTGGTATATGATTTCATTTTATCCGGTTTGTCCCGGTAATGCCAAAGGGTATGCCGTGCCTTTATACTCAAAGCACAAACCCGGTAAAAAGCTTTACAGACAAGGGTTACATATAAAACCACTTTTATTTGATGAATTTTAAAAAAAGAAAAACCCTTCCATTTTGGAAGGGTTATTGTCAAAATGAAAGGGTTTATCAGCCAATGTGATACTCTTCCATCTTCCTGTATAAAGTACTGAGGCCGATATTTAACAGGCGTGCCGTTTCTGTTTTATTTCCTTTGGTATGATTTAATACACGTTGTATATGTATCTTTTCTACGCTTGAAAGATCAAAAGCGGGTATCCCCGTATGTTGGTTGTTATTCTGTATTTGCAATTCGAATGGAAGATTGTTGACATCCAGTTCATTTCCATCTGCTAGTATCACTGCCCTTTCCATTACATTTTTCAGTTCACGTATATTGCCTTTCCAGCCATGTTGAATAAGATGATCAATGAATGAATCGCTCATTTTATCAATGCGGCTATTTGTTTTTTCAGCAAAAAATTTAAGGTAAAAAGAAGCGAACAATAGAATGTCTTTTTTCCGGTCCCTCAATGCAGGTAAAGAAATGGTAAACACATTTAACCTGTAAAAAAGATCTTCCCTGAATTTACCATCATCAACATCATGTTTAAGGTCACGGTTAGTAGCAGTAATGATCCTTATGGATACCTTTGTTGATTTAGCATCACCCACTTTATAAAACTCACTGCTCTCCAACACCCGAAGTAGTTTTGCCTGTAGTTCGATATGCATTTCTCCGATTTCATCTAAAAATAATGTACCGGTATTTGCTTCTTCAATGAGGCCAGGTTTATCTTTTGTTGCACCAGTAAATGCACCGGCTACATGCCCAAACAATTCACTCTCTAATAATTCTTTACTAAAGGAACTGCAATTGATAGCAACAAAAGGTTTGCCCATTCGCTTACTGTTATTATGAATGGCCTGTGCAAATACTTCTTTACCTGTACCTGTTTCACCCAACAACAAAACAGTCGCATCAGTAGGTGCCACTTTTTTTGCCAGTTCTATTGAACTTTTTATTGCATCAGAATTACCAATGATGCTTTCGAAATTATATTTCTTCCCAACCAGGTTCTCCAATTGAAGAATTCGGTTTTGTAGCTCCACTTTTTCAATAGCTTTATTCAACAACGGAATTAATCTTGCATTATCATCTCCTTTTGTAATATAATCGAATGCTCCATTCTTCATTGACTGAATGGCATCAGGTATATTTCCATAAGCAGTAAGCAAAATAATTTCTATTAAAGGATATTTCCCTTTCATTTTTTTTACAAAATCAACACCATTTCCATCGGGTAATTTTACATCACAAAGAACAACATTGATATCTTCTTTTTCGAGTATTTTATACGCAGCTTTTAAATTACCTGCTTCAGAAACAACATGCCCTTCCAATGCCACGATGCGTTTCAGGAGGCTTCTTAGTTTTTCTTCATCATCAACGATTAATATTTTTGCTGGCATCTTGTAAAACGTGGAGAGATTTTTCTTTTAAATATAAAGGTAGTTACATGCAGGACATTCGTAAAATAAAATTCAGACAACAATTATAAAATTGATATAAAAAGCAATACAAAATGTAAAATATTCTTTATTTGGTTTGTATTTATCTTCGTCCCATTACGTGAAATGAAGCTGCTGCTTCACGCAAAACAAATAAAATGCTTGTATTTGTGACTTCGATTTTTGCCTTTAGGATTTTGTATATATGGGATCATGTGTTATAAAAGTCTCTCCCCAACCCCTCTCCGAAGGAAAGGGGCTATAAGTCCTATTAAAAATAATCACATAGAAAACATTTGAATTTTAAATCAACATTCGCTAAGAACTTATTTTGCTGGCGCAAAATATCTTGCCACTGATTCACTGATTTATTTATAAAAATAGAAGGCAATCTATTACGCAATCTTTTTGGTTTCTCCCCTTCGGGGAGATAGAGGGGCCGAGAGGAAGCTATACTCCTAACTAAAATTTTCACATAGAAAAGATTTAGATTTCAATTGAACATTCGTTAAGACCTCACCCCAACCCCTCTCCTTCGGAGAGAGGTTATACTCCTAACAAAAAATTTTCACATAGAGAATACTCAGATTTCAATTTAAGATTATAGAAAATAAGAAGCATAAAAAACGGAACATCGAATTGAATTACTTCATCATTCGACATTCCGTGTTCAATATTCCATCAGCAAATAGAAACGTTCTATTTTCCAAAAACTTTCTTCAATAGATCCGTCACCTGTGCAGCAGGGTCTTTTCTGATTTTTTGTTCTTCCAGACCAATCTCGTAAAATATTCCGCTCATTGCTTTTTCAGTTACATATTCAGTAAGATCAGGGTTTACTTTTTTGAATGCAACTTTATTGTAGGCAGTAAAAACATCTTTCCAGTAAGTGGTAGCATCTACTTTTTTCAAAGATGCTTCAATTACGGGGCGCATTTTTTCAGTAAGGGTTGCAGTTGTATTTGTTTTAAGATAATCTGTTGCAGCAAAATCACCGCCCTGTAAAATTTTCAATCCGTCAGTAACGGTCATATGTTTTACAGCATCAAGAAAAATATTTGCTACGCCACCTGCTGCATCTTCAGCGGCACGGTTCATTGATAAAATGGCTTTGTCAACCATCGATCCCATGCCAAGATCACGCAACGTTTTTTCAGCTTTTTTTGCTTCTTCAGGCATCAATATTTTCAATGCTGCGTCTTTGAAGAAACCATCAACGCCTCCTAATTTTTTTGTGCTATTGTTTGTACCAACAGAAAGCGCTTCCTTCAATCCATTGATGATCTCTTCCTTTGAGAGCGAACCGCCTTTACCACCCGAACCGCCGGAAACGGTGTTGTTGATCGTATTCAACACGCCTTTACTACTATCTGATTTCGCAGCTTTATTTATTTTGCCAAGTATTCCACCCTGTGCGTGAACGTTAGCAACTGCCATTGACCCAAGAATAATCAAAAAATATTTTTTCATAGTTTTTTATTTTCAGGGTCAAAAATACTGCCATTCATGCTAACAAACGGTTAATATTATTAACATAGGCAAGTTATAGACCATACGATGCATTTTTTACCGCGAAAGGCACGAAGGCACGGTATTGTATCAATGACTTTGTGCCTTTAAGGTGAAATATACTTTGTGCCTTCGTGCCTTTTGCGGTAGTAAAAAACCTATATTTGCAAACCTTGAATACAAAAAAGATATACTCCCATTTCTACAGGCTCTCTGCCTATATTTCCATTATGATGAATGGAACCTCGGTACCTGCTTAATTAATTACAGTTCTTTTCGATAAGTTGATCCCGCCATTGCGGTGCGATTTTAAATTCATATTTCTTTATCACATAAAAATAAAATGATGCAAATAGGTATATTAGGTGCCGGTATGGTTGGCCGTGCAATCGCTATTGATCTTGCCAAAAATTTTGATGTAACTGCTTTTGATATCAGCAATGATTCGCTTCAACTGCTTTCACAAAAGAACAGCAATATAAAAACAATCAAAGCAGACTTGAGTGATTATAAAAATTATGGCACACTATTAAAAGACTTTGATTTTGTTGTAAGTGCCGTTCCTGGTTTCATGGGTTATAAAACACTGGAAGCAATTATTAACAGCGGAAAAAATACGGTTGACATTTCTTTCTTTCCCGAAAATGCATTGGACCTTGATGTCCTCGCCAAACAAAACAATGTAACGGCCATTGTTGACTGTGGTGTTGCACCTGGCATGAGCAATCTCATTCTTGGTTATTACAACAGCATTATGCAGATCAATGATTTTGAATGCATGGTTGGCGGGCTGCCGAAGCAACGTATAAAACCTTTTGAATACAAAGCGCCTTTCTCTCCCATTGATGTTGTAGAAGAATACATCAGGCCTGCCCGTTATGTTGAAAATAAAAACATTGTTACAAAACCTGCACTCAGTGATGCAGAGCTGATCGACTTTGAACATGTTGGCACCCTTGAATCATTTAATACTGATGGATTGCGCAGTATTTTATTTACCATGTCGCACATACCAAACATGAAAGAAAAAACGCTGCGTTATCCCGGTCACATCGGCCTCATCATCGCATTAAAGAAAGCAGGTTTTTTTGGAACAGATGAGATCACTGTAAAAGGAAATAAAATAAAGCCGATGGATTTTACCACATCACTATTATTTGATTCCTGGAAATTGAAAGAAAACGATGAAGAATTTACACTGATGAAAATCATCATCCGCGGAACAATGAACAATGCCCCCACCACGATCGAATATACGTTGTATGATGAATACGATACAACCACCAACACTGCATCCATGAGCCGTACTACCGGTTACACATGTACGGCCGCATTGAATATGCTGATCAATAAATTATTTACAGAGAAAGGTGTTTTTCCACCAGAGTTGGTTGGGCATAAGAAGGAGTGTTTTGATTTTATGATCGGGTATTTGGAGGAGAGGGATGTTGTGTATAGGAAGAGGGTGTTGTGAGAATCAAAAAGATAATGGCTTATAACCGGGTGTGATGATATATTGCGATAATACGAGTTTGTTTGATGGCTTTGTGGAATGGTTTATAGATGATTTTACAAATTATATTGTTGGCTACAACATTCAGTAACTTTATAATTATGGGAATGAAAATTTCAAAAGAAACTGAGTTGAACCTGCTTAAATTGGGGCTATATCAAATCATAGGTGGGGTTATTGGTATTGCGATAATTTTATGGGGGATATACAAAAATGCTCAATATTCAATATCATTAATTATTCTATACTCAATAGTGGTTTTATTTTTTTTGTATTCAATTTATAGCGGAAACCTTTGTCTCAAACCGAAAAGCAATGCTTTGCGGCATTCACTCATTAATCAAATTCTTCAAACTGTTGGTTTTACAATTGGAGTTTTTAAATTTAAATATTTATCAGGATTGTATTTTACTTTTTGTATTGAAATAACAAATGGAATAAGTTTTGACTTTGGGTTTGGAATTTCGAAATTTATCCTGGGTTTTGCTAGCAGTGCTAAAATTTTAGAAATCGACATAAATTTAATTGCTATTGGAATTAGCTTTTGGATTATATCTTTAACTAAAAAAATAAAATCAGAAATAGAACTCAGAACAGAAATAGATATTGGAAATACTTAATTCACTGCAACACTGCTTAGGTTCGTACCGCACGAACCAAACCCTTAAAAAATTAATAACGTTCGCTATTCAATGATCTCCTCCCTGCCTCGGTTCGTGCCTCGAACGAATCGAAACCTTCGAATAAAAATTGTTACAACAAATTTGTGAATCTTGAAATAAAAATGATAACAGGTATTTGCGATAAAACCTAATTGCGCATTAAATTTTTATACAATCTTATTATTATATTTACATACATTCAATTTACTTTATGAAAAAAATATTATTGCTGCTATTAGGATTCCCCTTCATTTCAATAGGACAAAAATCTACTTGCAAATATGTAAATGATACGTTGTATACTTCAAGTGGATTTAAAATTTATAAAGGCCAAACTTTATATTTTGGGAAAGGAACCCGAAAAGATGGAAAATTCAGATTTGTAAATATCAAAAGCGATGCTTCAAGTTTTTCGTTGGTAAACAATTCTATAGTAATTAAAAAATTAAGGAACTATGGCATTTCCTCACTTGACAATGGCTATATTGAAATAGTAGGCAGTATGATCTATAAGGACGGCTCCAGGGGGTATATTGATATACACATGGCATTTGATCTCGCTATTGAAGATAATCCTGGTTTACCAAGCGAATTGATAGTTCCTGATGAATTTAGAAACAAGCATACTTCAAGTAATGTAGTTGAACAAATTGAAAGCCTGAACAAATTATATAAAGATAGCCTTATCACTAAAGAAGAATTTGAAGCACAAAAAAAGAAATTATTGCCCCAATAGATTTTTTTCACCATTGTTGCAGCTCTCAAATGTTCATAGCTACTTGCCTCATCAAGTTAGTGCCGCCGTCTGGTCTCCGACCAACTGCGCTAACGAAGAATACGATATCTTTTTTCTGGTTAGCGTCGGGTTTCCTTAAAAAATTGCAACAATTATTGATGAATGATTATGTAAATTGTGCTGTTAAAAATATCAACTCTATCTTCCAGACAAAAACCAATTGCAGAAAAAAGTAAAAGCAATTTTAAGCTTAAAGTAAATAAAACTCACTCCGATTGAAAATCTTATTCTTACTTGTTTAAAACTCTAAAAAATAATAAATGCCGACAAATATTTCCACAATATTATTAAACGCAACCAAAGAAAAAGTTTGGGATGCATTGACCAAACCCGAACTTGTAAAACTTTGGTTATTCAACAGTGACATGATTACAAATTGGGAAGTTGGTAGCAGCATTCAATTTAAAACAGAATGGGACGGCGGCGTATTTGAGCAATGGGGATCAATACTGGAGGTACGCATCAACGAGTTAATAAAATATAATTTATTTGCGCCACGCCCAAACCTTGAAGACAAGCCTGAAAATTATTTTATAACCACGTATATTTTGACAGTTGAGCATAGACAAACCAAACTTGAATTTATCCAGGAAGATAACAGGTCGGGTGCAGTGCAGGAAGAACCGGGAGGAGAAGAAAATCCAATATTACAATCATTAAAGAAAATTGTAGAAATAAAATGAACTAATTCGCAGATGAGCTGAAGTGGTAATAGCTAACACTTTTTTATCAACACTTTACTTTATCAATGATTGATTTACTTAAAAAATATTCTTTTCATTTTCTAAACACACTAAATAAGATGGTACAAATTGAAAAAGAAGGAAGCGATTTTATTTTTGAAATAAAAGGCCTTCATAAATTATGGGCACTGAAAAGTAAACTAACTATCCCTGCTGAACATATAATCAGTGCTAACCATTACAACGAAAAAAGCGTTTTCATATTTGGTTTACACCTGCCGGGAACACAAATCCCGGGAATAATAACAGCAGGAACTTTTATTGTAAAAGATGGAACAATTTTTTGCGATATGATGGACGTTAAAAAAAGCATTGAAGTCCAGCTTCATGATGAACATTATAAAAGACTGGTGATAGAAGTAGAAGATCCCGAAGTGGCAATAGCACTACTGAATAAAAAATAGAAGGATTTGCAGGGAAATATCAAACAATTATTCCTGATAATTTTAGAAATGCGATAAATCTGTTCAAATTTAACCGGATTTAATCATCCCATTTTCAAATCTTCAAATTTTCAAATCTTCCTTTCGTAAATTGTGTACTTACTTGCAACACTATTCTGCATCTAAGTTTATAAAAATGGCTTTGAGAATTTTAATTTTTGTAACTCTTATTATTTCAACTGCAGCCTGTACCCAACCTGATTGGGATATGGATTATTCAAATTCCTGCGAGCTTGCTTTTAATCTCCTCGATGTTTGTGTTGAAAAAACATTAGATGCTCATTCAGAACTTAACACGAAAAATTACGTGTTGGACCTGAAAGAAATTTCAACCCTAAACCAGGATGGTGTTGATAGTTTTTTAAAAGTAAAAAAAACATTGTTGGCTGCAACCCATGATGATTCTATTATGGTTTTACAAAACAAGGATTGGAAAAAATCATACCTGCTGCAAAATATCATTGTAAAATTTATCGAGGTTGAGTATGTAACCAAAAAACACATTACCGTGCGGTTAAGTAAAATGCGGGCAAGAAATCAAACGATTAAGATTACGCTGGACCTGGAGCGAGAAAATGATAGTTATAAAATTATTAAATCGGAAGTGAAGAGGTAGTTGATTGGTAATAATGTTGGCAGGGTTGATAAAGTCGATAAAGGAGTTGAACCTCTATCAGCCTACCAACCTTATCAACTTTTCGATTCCTTTTAATTGATGAACTAAAGCATGATATCACAATTTTTTGACCATTGGAAAAAATTTAACTGCACTCTTGAACACATACAACAAAAAACTAAAACACATACTTCCAACTTTCTTTACCATTAACATTGTATCGGTATTTGCATTGTTGTTTATAAGATGGATATGCACGATTCAATTTTCTATCATTGACATCAGAGAAGATATCTGGGACTTATTCATACCAATAATCTTTCCATGGATATCTATAACATTATGGCTCCGGCAAAGATTCAGGATTCTTACATTCACCAAATACCAGGATAGAAGGCAGTTTGGTTTTCAAATAATTTCCTGGATGACAATGGCTGCCACACTTTGCATTTCGCAGGCGTATTTTACAACAGCAACAGGAAAGCTTGAAATAATTTCCAATGTAAAACAAATTGACAAAGTTGAAAAAGTACGTTATTATAAAATAAACAAGTTCTTTGTTCAAAACAACTTCAGTAGCGCATATACTTATTTTAATACGAGTGGAAAATATAGCCAGTATTTAAATATAGATGTATTCTTCGTGTCGCCAATTCTACCTGATTCGTCTGAAGAAATACCTGCCATACCTAAAACCTGGTACGCAAAAAAATATCATAAACAAATCAGCAACAAGATCAGCAACAAGGAAAAAGACGATTTGTACGATGCATTCTATAATGAATCTGAACAAAATTATAATGAATACAATTATTATTCATTGGATCATTTTGAAAGAATACCTGCCAGTGAAGACAAAACTTATTTTCTAAAAGCAGTTGAAGTAAGGATCAAAGAAAAAACAAATAACAGTTTTATTATTTTACAACCTGTCGATGAACCTTATGAAAAGAGGAATGGAAATAAATTAGCATGGATCTTTGGCGCATTTGGCATTGGTCTTACCATTCTTTTGCTTTTACTCATGTGGCCGGGTTATAGTGAAGTGGAAAGGGGAAAACTTTTAACCGGTAAGAAACCAAAACAAGACGACCTCTTCGATACACTAAAATACCTTATACCGAAAGGAGATCATTTTGCAACATCCGTAATATTAGATTTGAATATTTTAGTTTTTCTTGTAATGATGTTTTCAGGCGTCAACATCATATCTCCCAATGGAAGAGAATTGCTATTATGGGGTGGTAACAGGAGGCACGAAGTTTTAAATGGTGAATACTGGCGGCTGCTAACAAATATATTTTTACATGGAGGTGTTATGCACCTTGTTGTAAATATTTACGGGCTCATACTCGGAGCTCTTTTTGTTGAACCATTATTTAAAGCAAAAAAGTTTTTTATCCTCTATATTTTATCAGGCATTTGCGCAAGTCTTGCAAGCATCTACTGGCATACAAATACCGTGAGTGTTGGCGCATCAGGTGGCATCTTCGGACTTTATGGAGCAATACTCGGTTTGCTTTTGATAAATGCCTATGATAAACAAACTAAGAAAGGTCTTTTTACAATGATTGGTTTGTATGTTGGTATAAATTTATTGTGGGGTTTAACAGGAGGAATTGACAATGCAGCACATATCGGCGGACTTGTAAGTGGTGCATTGATTGGGATAATATTATACAAACTCAATGGCAGCAGGGAGGAAAATGAATTGTAGTGGAACGTTAACTTTTATTAATGGGTCGCTGCTTTTCTTTTTTGCTTTGCATGAAGCAGAAGTTTTATTTCATGCAAAGCAAAAAAAATCCATAAGGACGCAATTAAAACAGATTTTGAAATTAACAGTTTTCTGAAAAAGGGTTACTAAATTATTTCTCAATGAAAAAAATATTCATACCCATTCTCAAAATAGTTGCAATAGTATATATCTGCTTATGCAGCTTATTGTATTTTATCCAGGAAAAATTAATTTTTTATCCCGAAAGGTTAGCCGTTAATTATAAATTTGAATTTAAACAACCGTTTGAAGAATTATATTTTAAAACTGCCGACAACAAATCCTTGAATGGCATTTTATTTAAAGCTGACAGTTCAAAAGGATTGATCTTTTATTTACATGGCAATGCCGGTTCATTAAGATCATGGGGAGAGATTGCCAAAACATATACTGATATGCATTATGATTTATTCATGCTGGATTACCGTGGCTATGGGAAAAGTGAAGGCAACATCACAGGTGAAAAACAAATTTATGATGATGTGCAACTCGTGTATGATCATTTAAAAACAAAGTACAATGAAGCCAATATTATTATCCTTGGATATTCTATTGGAACAGGGCCCGCTGCAAAATTAGCCTCAGGCAGCCATGCTAAACTTCTAATACTACAGGCTCCTTATTATAACTTAACTGATATGATGAAACATATCTACCCTATTCTTCCAGCTTTTCTTTTGAAATATAAATTTGAAACAAATAAATTCTTACAAGATTGTAAAATGCCTGTCATTATCTTTCACGGCGATGAAGATAAAGTGATCTATTATGGATCCTCACAAAAATTAAAAGCACTATTCAAAATCAGCGATACTTTAATTACTTTACAAGGGCAAGGACATAATGGAATGAGTTCTGATCCAACTTATCTTTCTGAATTAAAAAAAATATTAGGCAAATATTAATGAAATAATATTCGATCAATCACACGACATGAGCTCATAAAAGCATCCATGCGTAGCGAATTAATGGTAGGGTTTTTTTCAAAGAAATGTTCAAGGGGAAGACAAATCACCACAGAGGTAAACAAGTTTAAGGATGAGTTTTACAGAGTTATTCCTGATTAAAAAACTCAGTAAAACTCCATATTGAAACTCATCTTAACGCTGTGGTTAAAAAAAGTAACTAAAATAAAATACGCTTCATTAATCTTGTTCATCGAAAATAAAAACATTTGAAACCCCTATTTTTGTTTTGAAGTATTTTACTGGCCTACAGGCAGGGTTTAAGAAAAAAAAAAGTCATCAATAAAACTAATTTTATGCTCCGCCCCATCCTATTTTTCATCATTGGAATTTTATTCCTTTTTTCTTGTAAAAAAGATCATCCGCAGGCATCTATTTCCGGCCAGTGGACATGGGTCATTCAATACCGTACTTATCCTCCTTTATTTGAAACTCCGCAAAGTACAGGTATCCAGGAAAAACTTTCGTTTAATGATGATGGCACATATGCCGTCACCCAAAATAATTCTGTTGTAAATTCAGGCACCTATACAACTGGTACTGCTACAAATCCCAGTGGTGAAACTGTATTAAGTATTTTATATTCAAATAGCCGGGTAACGGATTCCCTGGATTACTACGAACTACCAAACGGTAACGACAGCCTGTTTTTTATGTATGATTTAATAGGAACTGTTGGCTCAGGTTCCAGGCATTATGGCAGGTAAGACGATATTGATTCATTCATCCTGTCAACTTCCAGCAGGTCAACCATTGTATCATAAAATGCAAAAGCGATTGTGTACATTGTAGTATCAACTGCAATTTTATGAAAGCTTCAAAATACAACAGGAGAAAATTTTTAAGCACTGTTTCAGCAACTACTGCCGGTGGAATTTTACTGAATACACTTTTTCCTTTCTCAACTGCAAATGCACAAACAAATTCGTTGTTTCACAACCCGGATACAGACAATGAATATCTTTTTGCCACCGGACTTACTTATTTAAATACAGGAACGTTGGGGCCTTGCCGTAAGGAAACGATCGAAGAATCAAAAAAAATGTGGGAGGAACTGGAATCATTGCCTGTAAAATTTTACGGAAAATTTGGTGCTGAATCATTGGCCGAAAAAACAAGAACCATTGCTGCAGGATTTCTTGGTTGTGATATTAGTGAAATGATCATTACTACCAGCACCACAAACGGAATGAATGCCATTGCACAAGGCTTACGGTTAAAAGCGGGCGATCATATACTTACTACTGACCAGGAACATGGCGGAGGTTTGTTGTGCTGGGAATATTTTGTCAAATACTATGGAATCAAACTCGATATTATCACGATTCCTCCCGGAGAAAATAATGCGGAGTTAATATTGAACAGGATCAGGGACAATATTAAAAATGAAACAAAACTCATAAGTGTAAGCCATGTTTTTTCATCTACGGGTTTGCGCATGCCAGTTGTAGCAATTTCATCTTTGGCAAGATCGAAAGGAATTTTATGCATTGTTGATGGTGCACAGGCTGCAGGTGCCATTAAAGTAAATGTAAAAGAACTGGGTTGTCATGCATATGCTACCAGTGGTCACAAATGGCTGATGGGGCCAAAGGGAACAGGGCTCTTGTATTTATCAAAAGAAGCACAGGATATTATTCGCCCCATACAATTTGAAGAATCTTACAACACATACAATGATGGAAATGGTGTAGTAAATTTAGCCTGCATCCTGGGACTTGGTAAAGCCATTGAATATTTAGAAACAACAGGCATCTCTAGGATCGAAGAACATAATTTATCACTCAGGAATAAATTGTATGAGCGGCTATCCCATATCGATAGATTAAAAATAATGAGTCCTGCTGCCGGCCCGCTCGCCTCCCCGATGCTGGCATGCCTGTTACCTGATAAAATCGATAAAGTTGTATTTTCAAGAATGTTATTGGATAAACACAAAATATGTATTCGTCCAACACATAAGCAATGGTTCAATGGAATAAGAGCTTCTTTACATATTTTTAATACAGAGAAGGAGGTGAATTTATTGGCGGATGTTATACAGGAAGAATTACAGGCATAATCCTGGTTTGCTCTATTTTATTAACATATTGAAACATTATGAGTAAGGCAAAAAAAGTATTAATGATTATTGTTGGGCTTACCCGAAAGAAATAAAGTGATGACATCTTTTTAAGCTACATTCAATAATTAATATTTTCTTACATTTATTAAAAACTAATAGCTCATGTCAAATGCAGATTCCTTCATGGAGAAATATGAAAAATACAGCGACAAAGAATTATATGAAGTTTATGAAACGATAGAAAATTTAACTGACGAAGAAAAAAATGCCTTATATAAAGCAATCGAAGAAAGAGGTGGGCTTGATACAATTCTCAATAACATTCATAAAACTAAAGACATGGATTGAAAAGTGCAATCAATTGACTATTTTTTTTCAAAGCACTTACAAAAAATATTTACCATATTTGTACCTGAAATTTTCTTGGCTGCTATATTTAACGCCTAATTAAATGAAGAAACAAAATATTGAACCGCCCGTTTTCTCCAATATAAATTTCGAAGAAACGACTCTTGAAGAAACCGAATATGATAATTGCATTTTCTCTGTTTGCAATTTTTCAAATGTAAATCTATCAAACATCAGCTTCTACGATTGTGAATTTAAAGGCTGCAATTTTAGTCTTACAAACCTAATGAAAAGCACACTTGCAAATATTAAATTTATTGATTGCAAAATATTAGGCATTCATTTCGATCATTGTAAAGAAATTCTTTTTGAAGTTGATTTTGAAGGATGCGCAATGAATCTTTCTTCGTTCTATAGAATGAAAATAAAAAATACCAAGTTTAAAGATTCGACTTTGCAGGAAGTAGATTTTGCAGAATCTGATCTGTCAAATTCTATCTTTGACAATTGTGATTTGAGTGGGGCTATATTTGAAAATACTATTTTGGAAAAAGCTAATTTTTTAACTGCCTATAATTATACGATTGATCCGGATAAGAACAGGATTAAGAAAGCAAAGTTTTCTGTAGCGGGAGTTGCGGGGTTGTTGGGTAAGTTTGATATTGAGATTGAGTAGGAGTATCAATTTTAATGAAAATAAATACTTTTTTTGAATAAGAGCATTGAACTGGGAGATAATTTGTAAATTGTATGTTGTGTTGACACAAAAGATTGAAACTAGCAATATGCTCAGTAGCATTTTAAATAAATTAGTTGAATGCCGAAAATTTATGAAGTCGCAAGTGTCGAGGAGGCCGTAATTCTTGCTTCTAAATTCCAAGACCAAGGAAAATACGATTGGTTCAGAGGGCAGGTTAAAGATTGGCCTTCCTATTCATCTTTGTATAGAATAAAAGACAATCCGGAGTTGCTTTTGAAAGCTAAACAAAATTACTACTCATTTGCTGATTGGGTTAATAAAAAAGACGAGCTGAAACATTTATTGGATCCCACCAATAGACATCAACTTGAAGCAATATTGCAACACTATGGTTTTCCTACAAATTACATTGATTTCACCTCTGAACCAAGTATCGCAGGTTTTTTTGCCTGCGACACTAATTCACCACCGACTGATGGACACTCTTGTATTTATTGCCTAAATACCGAGGATTTACTTTCACTCTGGAAAGACATAAAAGATTTTGACAGCCGAAAAGGAACACAAATTGAAAAGATTGCGGTTGATGTAAATAATTTATGGAGATTACAAGCACAACATGGAGTTTTTTTACTCGCAAATTATAATTGGGCAATAGACTATCCAATGGATAAGATCATATTTCCATATACAGACTATCCTTCTTACCCAACAAAAGATATAATCTATCCTGATCATAAAAGTCCTTTAGAAATACTTTTAGACGAATTTTTTGATACGCAAAGAAATATTAATTTTTTCATGGAATGGGCTCCTCGTTTTGAAAATGTCCATAATCTAGCTCCTTTCCCAGATGGCTATCATAAAGAAGCATTTAAAGATGCGAATAAGTTAAAATTATTGCAATCTTGGGGAGAAGAAAATCAGAATGATTGGAAAAAATATACAATAGAAAACTATCATAAAACAACTGGATTTTCACAAAAACTATCCCTTAGAAGTAAGACTTCAGCAAATGAAATAAAGGATATTATAACCTATGGCATTAAGCAAATGTTACGTTCAAATATTTTTTTACGTACCAAAGCAATAAACTGGAATCTTGAAGACGCTGCCCCACACTTAGATACAAAAAAAGCCTGTAATTTATTAAGCACGATTTGGAATGGAATGAGATTACTTCCATTTAGCGATGAGGACATTAGTATTGCTTGCGGTAATTTAATTTACTTGTATTTTAAAAAAGTAAACACCTTAGACAGAAGTAAACAAATTCCCATTTTTTTTGAATTATTTGGTGAGGGATTAATCGTAGGTTTCTCAATTAAAGAAGGGAATGGTTCTATAGGTTTCGCAAGTAATAAAAGTATACAAGATGCATTAGATTCTAACTTTTCTAATTTACTCGTTGACAGATTAGAAAAAATTGTTCATAACCCTAAAGAACTATTTAGAGTTATTTACAACCCTAAATTAATGTTCGACTTTAAAAAGTTTAAAACAATTTTTGCTCAAGAAATCATCCCTTGTCAAATATCAATGTATGAACCATATGTAATTTTTAATCCAACCGAGATTCTTTTTTTCGGAAATCCTTAAATTATAAGCCCCATACAAGAATCAGTTAATATCAGCCATCGGTTCGTAATACACGATCCGGAATGCCTTCTCGCTAGTTCGTGCCACACGGAACAACAACCTTCGAATTATGTTAAGTTCTCTGAGCTGATAAAACTTGTGTCAATTTTTTTGTGCCAAAATATTTTGACACAGTTTTTTTGGCACAGATCTGTGTCAATTTATTAAAAAATAAATTTATTGACACAAATCTGAAAAATTCTTTTAAAACGGCACCCCAAAATTCACATACGTACTTACCTTCCCCGACTGGTCACTATACATCGCACTTATTTCCAGCGGCCCTATCGGCGTATTATATGCAAACGTGAGTGCGTGACCAGATATCCAGTTGTCGAATTTTATTTGATGATCACGGCTGATGAAATTATTTACAAGGGCATTTGTTTTTGCCATGATGTAAATATTCTTTGATACTTTATAGTTAAGGCCAATCATAAGTGATGCTACACTTGGTGAACTGATGGTTGTTTCTACAAGACCGGCAAATACAATTTGGTTCCTGATCGTTTTTGTTAATCCTCCTATTTGAAAATTATTGACGAGGTTTTGTTTGTAATTAAAATTAATGCCCGATTGAAACATAGTATAAAAAGTAAACTTGCTGCTCAATGGAATGTATTCTTCTGCACTCACAAACATTTTTTGATAATTGTCGTAACTGATACCAAGCGAATCCAAATTGGTGATGGGTACTCCATTGGCAACAAATTTTACTTTTGGATCTTGATTGTAAACCAATCCAAACTCAGCATTTATTTTCACACCCCTTGTTGGGTACAACGATTTATTCAGCGTGTTTACTTTCAAAAAAGCAAGTGATGTAAAAAAATCATTTTTTCCACTTACTTCATAACTGGTTAAGATGAGTGGCTTAAATTGTATTCTTTCATAGTGTGTGCTAAACCCGAAGAGCGTTGATTGATTGTTGGAATATTCTCCTCTTATTTCTCCTAAATAATTCAGTTGACGATATTGACCCGTTTTAATATAATTTGAATAATTATTAAGCTTATAACTTTCAAATTGAAATTTTGCGATCACAGCAATATTCTTTTTATAACCGAAGTATTGTAAATGCTCTCCTTTTAAATGGGTGTTTTGCCCGATACTAACGGTGGCCATGCTACGGGAATAGCGGGCGAAAAGATCACGGCTGGTAAGATTTGCAATGACACTGATGCCTGCAAAATCATTGTACTGAACGCCGAGCTTTGCATACGTAGATGGATTCTCTTTTACAACAAAAACAATTTTAGCAGAACCATCAGGCTTTGGTTCTAAAAAATAATTGATGCTGCTATAATAACGTGTACTAAAAACGCGGCGCACATATTTTGAAATACCGGGTTCCGCATAACGTTTATTCATTCGCAGATCCATTGAATGCAGAAAAAAGGTTTTGGTTGTTTTTTGCAAGCCACGTATTTCATATTCAGTGATCAAAACAGAATCAGGTTTTGGCAGCCTGTTTAATTTAAAACCGGATGGTCCATAAATTTTATCCAATGAATCGGAGAGTTGTTTTAATGCAGCATACATATTTTGTCCATCTTTATTACCTACTTCGATTAATTTGGCGGCACTGCTAAAACTTCCCATTGTATATTTTTCAAGCGGATGCTTTACACAAATATCACAAAGCGGTAATTCCGTTTTATAATCTTCTGCTTCTTTAAAAAATGCAAGCTGCAGCAAAATATCGAGCGAAGAATTAAGATGTTCTTTGCTTGATAAACCTGAGGTAACCGTGCTGCCAATTACAATATCAGCACCCATCTCTTTTACATCTCTTACAGGAAAATTTCTTGTGAGCCCGCCATCAACCAATTTGTTGCCATCATATTCGATTGGTGCAAATATGGTTGGTATGGCCATACTCGCTTTTAGTGCTGTAACGATATCACCTTTATCAAGTACAACTGCCTGGCCCGTGGTAATATCAGAAGCAATGCATTTAAAAGGAATATTAAATTTATTAAAGTCCTTAATGTTGTGAACGGGATAAAATAATTCTGAGAATTTAAATGAAAGTTCTTGTCCATCCAACAAGCCTCCAGGCAAGCGAAGTTTACGATTGATATAAGGCAATTCAATGGCATACTTTCCATACTCATCCTTCTCCTCTATCGTTAATGAACGCAAAGCAACCTGGTTGCTCAATAAAATATCAAGATCCGTTTTCCTGGAGATCTTTTCAACTTGTTCGCCTGAATATCCAATGGCATACAATGCACCCATAATAGCGCCCATACTGGTACCCGTTATATAATCAATCTTTAACCCTACAGAATCAATTGCTTTGAGAATACCAATATGAGCAAGACCTTTAGCACCACCACCACTGAGTGTGAGCCCGATTTTTGGGCGTGTTCCTGTATGTTGTGCGCTCGTGTAATTGCAGAAAATAATTCCGATCAAAAAAAAACAAAAATATCTCATCTGGTTAAGGACCTAATTTTTTTCAAGTTATGGAAATAAGATCAGCGGCAAGCTATAAGCTATTAGCCATAAGTTAATTTTTTTAGAAAGAATCTTTAGATTTATTCCTGTCCCTATATTTAATTCTGTTGTAAACCGCTTTATAAATCAAGCTTCAGAGACATCGATCCAGAAAACATTCCTTGTTTACATTAGTTTTTCTGTCAGACTTATGAAAACAGTAGGTTCTTAATTTATCGCTGCCGAAAATACCGTGAAATCACCCTGCTTTTTAAAGAAAATTTAAATATATCTTTAATTCAATATTTAACGGAGCATGCTGAAAACCGTAAACAGAGTAGGCACCCTAAAAATTATCATCATGAAACAGAAATTATTTTTCGCATTTTTTTTGGCATTAATTGTTTTTACTGCCCCATCATGCAAGAAGGACCATGATTCTGGTAACGGACTTTCGTCTAAAATAAACAATATTATTTCACAGGAAATCATAGATGAACTGGAAAGCCGTGGGATGGCGATCAATAAAGGAGATCAGCCTCCATCCATCGAAGGAATTTATTTAGCAAATCCATATACACTTACAAGCCCATACAGTTCAGAAGATCCGTGGCAGGCCGGGCATGTAATTGGTGATTATAAATATAAAATGTATGATCAAAAAGGGGACGATGTGAAACTGGATTATAAAAATGCTTCCTTATCTGATATTGGCAATGGAGTAGCTTCTTTTATTTCGGGAAGCAGCAAAAAGTTTAGTTTGTTTGCGCAGTTAACAGGTGTATCAAGCGGAATAAGTTACAAGCAGGTATCTATTATTTCAGGTGAAATAACAGCTGATGGTATAAAAGATTTTCAATTTGCTTTTGTACTCACAGAAAAAGGTGGAGATGGAAGTAATTCTATATTGATCCCGGTAGGCAAGCCACGAATTTGGCGTGATGATAGTGGCATTGCTTCAACTACTTCTTTATACAAACAAATAATCCAGGCTTTATCTACTGGTACTGTAGCAGGCAATAAAGAATAAGAAATAAGAAAGTATGAATTAGGAATAAGAAAGTTAACTTCCCAGAGGATTTTATTTTCTTATTCCTTATTTTTCATTCTTTATTTCTTATTTCCACGTATTTTTACTATTCCCACATCAGTAACTTCCCCACTCCACTTTTTGTTTATCTACGATCGCCACGGTAAAAACTTCATTGCGAAAACAGCGCAATACCGCTCTTGCACAGTCCTTATTTTCGCCGCATCTTTGTATCAGAAGTTGATTGATAGACATTAAATAAATATCAATCATTATCCAAAGATCCCTGATAAAACCCAGAACTCAATCCAACATCCAACTAAAAGACCGAATCCAGTATCAGTCAACTTCTATTTTTACTTTTAATAACAAGTTCTTTTTATAATCGAATTATCCCTTGAAAACTAAAGACCCAAATCCAATCCTGCCTATGCTTTAAAAAGCGATGATGGCGAAACAAAAAACAGCATATCCAGATCCTAACGAAGACCGAAGTAAAATCCAATGTCCGCCTAAGCTGCCAATACAGTGAAAAAGCAACAAACCGAACATGAATCTTAAATCCTAAGAAGACCGAAACGAACCAATTCCAGCCTATGCTTCTTACCAAAGCGATGATGGCGAAAAACCGAAACTCTGAACCCAGGACGAAATTATTTTACTATATAAGAGGCCAACTCTACACAAGTAAATTCAATCCTGAAAAACCGGCGATGAAGATGTTGGTTCAAAAAATTGAAAGCTCCCTTAGAAATATGGGAGCTTTTTTATTTGTGTTTACTTTCTTATAAATGTGGCTTTTGAATATTGGTTATTGTACGTTGTAATTTGAAAATTAATCAGAGACTTTGCATGATCGGAGAGTCTGAGGAAATATTCAAAATACAACATACAATGAACCATGTTCTGGTAATAAAAAAGTGACCGGTTCCCCGATCACCTACTTTCTTATTCCTTATTTCAAATTTCTTATTCCTTATTTCAAATCTTTATAATCTTTACAATCTTTCTATCTCCTCCTTGTCCAATTTTTAAAATATAAACACCAGCCTGTAATTTAGAAAGATCTACTGTTGGCCTTTCTGAATTCAAAGTTTGTTGCAATATTTTCATTCCTGACATATTGAACACCGTGCAAATTTTACCAGTAAGTACATATTCATTGAGCGGCATCAATGTTACGATATCCTTTACAGGATTTGGGTACGGCCTTACATCACCTGCAGGTTTAACTATCGGCAAAGTATCGTCAGGAAGAGGAGCTCCACTTGCAAGACTGCTATCACATGCGTAAGAATTTAAAAAAGTATTTCTTGAACCGTTCAATGCAAATAAAGACCTCATTTCCTTTTTTTGCCCTGTTGTAAACATATTCATACATGCATCATTGGTAAGATCCATATAATCCATGAACATGTCACCATTACCGTTAACCGAGCAGGTTGTTACGTGAGGGAAAGAAGGACAGTTGAAATTATAATTCAATTGTCTTGGCGTGTCATCAATACCATCATCACCACAACTCTCGTCACCCCATAAATGCCTTAATCCAAGCCAATGACCTACTTCATGAGTAGCAGTGCGGCCTTTATCAAAATCTCCACGAAGATTTCCTACTGTACCAAATACATCGAAGTTGATAACGACGCCATCTTTATCTGCCGGCCCACCGGGAGCAGTGGCATAACCAAGCGCTCTTCCAAACATATTACATACCCAGATATTTAAATATTTTTTACAATCCCATGCATCATCACCACCGGCTGCGGTATATTTCATTCCGTCATCACCAAGAAAATAAGGTTGGTCAGTATGCTTGCGTATGATACCACGTGTAGCCCTTCCTGTTGGATCTACCTGTGCAAGGCAAAACATGATCTTTGTATCCGCAGCAAAAGGCTTAAATACATCCGGTGTATTAGATGCGTCATCATTCATCCTCCGATAATCATTATTGAGTGCAATGATCTGGGAAAGTATTTGTTCGTCGCTAAGATTTTGTGCTGCAGTATTAAAAAGCAAGTGTATAACCACTGGTATCGTGATAATTTCATTGGGGGTTGTATCCCGTGAATAGGTATTTGAAACAGTGCCTCCACGTGCTACATATCCTGTATGAGCAGTGCGGGCGTATTGTGGAGTTCCACATACTCTTTGCGCCTGTACGCCAGAAACAAAAAAACAAACTACGATTAATTGTAAAAAAAGCTTCATCCCCGTTGATATTAAAAATGATTAAATAAATAAATCATTTTTCAATATGATATAGACTGGTGCTTTTACACGGATAAGAAATTACTAAAACATAGGGATTCGTACAGCATTGCTGTAACATTGGAAGAAGAGCGGCATTAACTAATGGTGAGAAAAGAGAATATCCGGCTCAGA
The DNA here is from genome assembly GCA_039934735.1 of Ferruginibacter sp. Classification (GTDB taxonomy): domain Bacteria; phylum Bacteroidota; class Bacteroidia; order Chitinophagales; family Chitinophagaceae; genus Ferruginibacter. The sequence continues at coordinate 28,274 of JBDTLP010000040.1, forward strand.
GGTAGCATAAAAATAGAAACAATTTCCAGAAAAGAAAACATTTTAGGCTTTTATTTTAAAGAATTTTTAAGATGAGCAATGGCAGTTACTTATTTTTGCAGCTAAAGCGCTTATAATGAAGTATCTAATTACACTGTCTTTTATTGTGTTTTTGATGTCTTGTAATAATGGAAATGATGCAAAACCGGGCGATAACGGTAGCGGTACTGCGCCAGTTATTGAAACACCTGGATTAGCTGCACCTAAACCCATCAGTTATTATATTATCAGTGAATACCCGCACGATACAAGCAGTTTCACTGAGGGCCTTGAATTCCATAACGGTAAGCTGTACGAGAGCGGCGGTGAGTACGGAACCTCTAAACTTCAATATGGTGATCATAAAACAGGTGTACCGACAGAAAAACACAAACTGGACGATAAAATTTTTGGAGAAGGCATAACTATTTTAAAAGATAAGATTTACCAGTTAAGCTACCAGGAACACGTTGTATATGTATATGACGTTAAGGATATACAAAAAGTAATTAAAACTTTTAACTGGCCCTATGAAGGTTGGGGCATGACGAATAATGGTACTGATCTGATTATTGATACAGGAAGTCCTACTTTATATTTTATAGATCCCGAAACATTTAAAATAAAAAGTACGATTGCCATTGTAGATAATAAGGGCCCGGTAGAAATGGTAAACGAACTTGAATATATAAATGGTTTTGTTTGGGGAAATGTATGGCAAACAAATCGCATTGTAAAGATTGATCCTGAAAGCGGACATGTTGTAGGCGATATGTATATGACCAATATTGCAGGACCGAATGGAACAATGATAACAACTGGTTTTGGCAATTCAGATGTGTTGAATGGAATTGCGTATGATAGTATTTCGAAAAATATATTTATTACAGGAAAGCGATGGCCTAAGATTTATGAAGTTAAAACGAACTAGCAGCTTTTTGCTGTAATTAAAAATTATGAATTAAGAATTAATTGGTTTGTGACTATTTGTTAGACTTCAGAAATTCGAAGAGCAATTAATTTTTAATTCTTAATTTTTAATTATCCTTACGAACGATGTAAATAACCGAGCTACATTTTCGTTTATTAAAAACAGTCTTAAAATTAGACATCAACCCAACAAAAAAAGCCGAAACAATATTTCCTTTTCCATTCTGATATTGTTCACTAAGCATACTCACATAAAAACTATCAAACCACATCGGTTTTATTTTTTCTACTTTCATTCCATGCATTTCCATTAAGACAGACATGCTTTTTGGAGAAAAATGATACAGGTGACGGGGAACATCATACGCTGCCCAATGAGCTGCGTAATGAGCTGCGTCATGCGATGTATAATTTGGAACTGCAATAAATATCTTTCCATTTTGTGAAATTATTTTTTTCAACTGGTCAACATATTCATGCAACTGGTGTACATGTTCCATTACATGCCAGGCAGTAATTGCATCGAATGTATTTTGAGGAAGTTCAAATATTTGTGGCGATGGTAATGGTTGAATATTGTACAATGACTGTGCGGTTTTTCTTGCACCTTCATCTGGCTCCAGTCCAGTGATCTTCCAACCTGCTTGTTGCATGGTATTTAAGAATGCACCTGTGCCACAACCGACATCTAAAATAGTTCCTGCCTGCAAACTGGTTTCATTTTTCACCAGCTGCATTTTTTTAGCAAGTGTTCTTTTTCTTATCCGATGATACAATTTATTTATAAAACCTTCTTGCGTATCGCTGTGTGAAATGTAATTTTCAGACTGGTAATATTTTCCAATCTCTTCCTGCGAAGGAATATCCTGTGTAAACATAGCCGTACAGTTGCCGCACTTCCATATTAAAAAATCTTCTTTAGTAACTGTAAAATCTTTTGCAGAAAATGCCAGTTGGATGGCGTCGGATTTGCAAACGGGACAATTTTTATAGTGAATCATAAATCAAATGTATGATATCAGATTTCAGCCATCAGAATTCAGCTGATATCTGATGGCTGAAATCTGATATCAAGGAATGTTATTTAGTTTGATAAGTGCTCTCAACAGGAGAAGTTATAACCGGTTGTACATTTCCAAAATTCTCTGTATAGCTATGATCTTTAAAATAGAAGTATAGTGCCGCAGCAATTATTACTGTTAGTATCAACGCTATTATCCACCACATTCCAGTTTTTGTTTTTTCTTTCTCGCTGTAATACTCGGTCATGTATTCGGTGGTAGTTTCATTATCTCCTACCCTTATATTATGAGAAGCAGATTTAGATCGGACCACTCTTTGTATGGGAACTGAAGGAAGAAATTCTTTTGGAAGCGCATCCTGTTTAAAAACAAGAGCACCATACTGATCAATATAAAATCTTCCAGCATGCTCCAATTTCATTTCTTTGTATGCAGTTAGTTTCTGAAGTTCAAGACAATATTTTTGTAGGGTAAGTGAAGCTTCGCCAATTGATATTTTATCATATGCAGCAATAAATGCAATAAAATGTTCAGAAGAAATTTCTGTCTTTGTTAATTCAATTTGTGGAACAGGTGCTGATAATTTATTATCTCCATGCCAGGCTACTGCATGACCGTCTTTCAACTGCAGCGAGCCTATTAAAGGCAGTGGGCAGTGTTTGTGCTGAAATAAATACAATTCGATCAGTTCTTCCATTGCGCAAATGTATGTTTCTTTTAAAAGCGAAAGATAACACCTCCCAATAAATTTACTCCATACACTTCATAATTATGCCAGCGCTCATATTTATTATTAAAGATATTGTTCACGTCGAAAAATGCGCTGAATTGTTTGTTGATCTTGTATTCCGCTCCAGCGCTGAGGTCTGACCCACTGGAAAATACATATGCCTGGTTGCCTTTAGCAAGATACTTGCCACCACCAAACAAATAAAAATCTCCTTTAACCAATAATTTCTCAAAGGCCCACCAACGAATAGAGCCTGTAAATTCCATAGGCACCGTGTTCCATGCTTTATCATTTACATGCAAGCCCGTATAACCATTAAGTGTAATGGCCGCAGTTGCAGTAAATTTATCCTGGCTGATATAACTGATATCGGCATGAACACGCAGGTCATGCATCGTAGGTTCATTGCTTACTTTGAAACTGCTATAATAATCGCCTAGAACAGAAGTATCATTAATATACAATGCAAAATCTTTGTAATGCACAAATCCAACCTTAGCATTGAAATTAAAATGTTTTGCAAGTGTTGCTTTAATGCCTGTATAAAATTCTATTTCCTGTGTATTGGTTTGCGAAGTAAGCGCTGAAATATATGGATTGATTGCTGACAGGTTCCTGTATGTATTTTTTATGATACGCCCAACCCAACCTGCCTGCACCATAAATACCTGGTCCTTTATCTGTGCTTCTGCAAATACATTTGGCAGGTAAACAAATTTGCCATTGTTCCATACAGGTATTATACCTCCGTTAATGATTAGCCTTGATGAATTATAAACCACTGATGGAGCAAGTTGTTCAACATTATTTGTAATGTCATAATTATCAGGAATAAAATTTTTAGTACTGTATTTAGTAATATCTGCTTTCGCATCCAGTTTAACCGTAAAATTTTCTCCAAATTTCTTTTCTACCGGAACATCAATGATCACGCTGGCTTCGGTCAAATGTTCTTTACTGGTAAAAAGGTATGCCTGGAAATTTGGGTTATAACTGATCCCGAATTGCGTACTAACGGTATTGCGTACCCCTCCAGTTATATTGATCTGTTGAAATTCCTGGCGAATTTCTTTTCTTGCTGGAAAAAATGTTGCATGATCATAGCCATACAAATAATATACATCTTTACTGGTACCTGCAGAAGCATATATTTCATTCTTCTTAAGAAAATAACTTCCTGTAGCTTTTATATTCAGTTGTGAATAATCCTGGTTGGTAATATTTCCATTTGAACTGATATAGTCTGCGTATGCATTTACTAAAAACTTTTTTCCATCACCAAAACCAAGGCCCAGTTTTACATAAGGCGTTGTATAATTTCCAAATCCTGCTTTTATAAAATTGCGGCTTCCCAGGTAAAGATTGGAATCCTGCATCAATGCAAGTGGTTTTAATGCAATCGCCTGGTAAGCATAAAATAAATTTTGAGATGGTATAATATATGCTTTCATATTCTTAGCAGTATCTGCATTCAATTGTGATCCGGAAAAATCTATTTTCACCGCATTGCGAAGTACGGGTTTAAAAGAAGACACGATATTGATACTTTGTTTTGTTGTATCCTTACCGTGCTGCGCCATTGCAGCAGTTGATACAAATAATATCGCAACAAGTAATGCCAGTTTATGATGCATGTTATTAAATTTTGATCCGGAAAAATTTGATGGTTTCATAGTTACTTAATTACCAATTTTAGAATTTAGTTTTTCCTCTGCAGTGGCGGCATCTAATTTTTGTTGCGCCTCATTCTTTAATTCTGTTATTGTTGAATTCTTTGCAACACTTTCATAGGTTGCTTTGGCATTGAAATAATCTTTTTGTTTCATAAAAATATCACCGAGTAAGAGGTAGGATTTTGTCACCCATTCATCATAAGAACCTGTTTCTTTAATAACAGAGAGTGCTGCTTTTTCAGAAGCTTTCAAATCATTCAGCGTGAACTGGCAATTGGCCATTTCATATCTTGCTTCTGCGCCCCAGGCTGTTTTATTAATTGCTGCTGCAGATTTAAAAGAACCGATCGCTGCATTGCAATCATTGGCTACCTGTTGCGATTTACCCAAAACTAAAAAAGCAATGGATTTATCATCGGTACTTATTCCCTTCTTCGTAAGCAAATCTTTAGCTGCATCATTGGCAGAAGTATAATCTTTCAGCAAATAATAACTGCGAACAAGTCCACGCAAAGCTTCCAATAAATTATCCTGGTTTACTGAATTACCACGAAGCGATTCAAAATATTTTTTAGCTTCTGCATAATTCTTCAACTCAAAATAATTGATACGTGCAGCTTCCAGTGTTGCTTTCTCAAAATACTTGTTCAATCCTTTTGCATTTACATAGCCATAACCTTTCAATGCATTGGGCCAGTCTTTTACTTTCTGGTAACAATCAGCAGTATAATAATTTGCTTCTAATGCATTCGCTCCATTTTCAAAACGCGAAAGATAATTATTGAACCCGCTGATGGCAGCAGCACAATCATTTGCTTCGTATTTTAATAACGCAGCTGTGTAGGTGATGGAATCTGCTTCTGATGAAGAAACATTGATACCATTCTTCTTCATCAATTCAAGGTATTCATTGGGCTTTCCATCTTCTACATAAATATCTTTGATGATTCCCAATGCTTCATCGGCTTCTGCCGATTGCGGGTATTTCTGGATCAGTTGCTGGTAAGCTGTTAATGCATCCTGGTTATCATTTGCATTATAATAAGCTAGACCAAGTTTTAAATACGCCTTTGGTTTTAAACCGCCGGCTTCATTGGAAGTAGCATTAATAATATTATTCAAATAAGGAACAGCATCTTTAAATTTTTCATCAGCAATATAGGTCAATGCAATTTCCATATTGATATCTTGCAACAAAGTACTTTTTGGATACTGGCGGGAAACTGAATTTAAAATTTTGATCTTTTCTGCACTGTTCTTTATTCCCGCAATCATTCCTTTTTGATAAAGAGCATAATCACTTTGTTGCATCGCTTTATCAATTACAGCTTCATAGATACTGTTTGCTTTTACAAAATCCCGCTGCATGTAATAACAATCTGCACTGCGTATAAATGCATCCTGTTCAGTATTGGATGAAGTAACAGACACATTTTTTGTCAGTGGTTCAAAATTCGCCAATGCATTTTTAAAATTCTCTTTTTGGAACCAGCTATAACCAAGATCATATTTTGCAGCAGTATAAGTAGCTTCTCCTGAGGCCTGGACATTGGCCTGGACAAAAATGCTGATATACCTGATCGCATCATCAAAACGTTGTTGCCTGTAAGCGATCTCTCCTTTCCAGAAATTAGCATAAGGCAATATATTTCCTGAAAGTGGATTTGCTAAAACATTCTCGAGCAATTCATCTGCATCGGTTAATTTCTGATCATTGATAAATTCAATGGCACGGCCATATAAAATGCGTGGATAAACCTTCTGCATAGCCGCAGTTGGAGGCTTAAAAGAACGATACAAAGCCAATGCATCACTGAAATTATTTGTATTGGCAAGGAGGCTGACTAAAATTTCTTTTGCTTCTGTATCATTTTCTGAATTGGGGTAATCATTGATGTATTTTTTCATTTCACTCAATGCTATATCCTGGTAGCCCAATTCATAAGATAGTTTTGCATAGTTGAACCTTGAAACTCTTTGCTGTGTAGGATTGCTGCTGTTGAATGCACTGTATTGAAAGGCGTTTCTTGCATTTTCTTTTTGATCAGTTTTCAAATAAAGATCACCAAGTAGATACATGCTGTTCTGCCCCATTGAATCCTTTTGATTGCTTAATTGTTTGAATCCATCTATAGCTTTCTGCGGCTGGTTCTCTTTGTAATAACAAAAACTTAATTCATACAAAACTTCTTTGGTAACTTTATCTGAGCTATTTACATAATCTTCTAAAAGTGGAAGTGCTTTTTGATATTGTTTTTTTTCAAAAGCAAGTTGTCCCAATAAAAGCTTCAATTGTTTTTCGTAATACAAAGAACCACCTCTCGACAACACACTTTCTCCATAAGTAAGCGCTTCATCTTTTTTCCCCTGGAAATAATATATCTCCGCAATATAATAAGGCACTACGCCTTTATAGGCATCATCGGTTTCTACAAGTTTAAACGATTTTAAAGCTTCACTATATTGACGATCTGAATAAGCGATGAACCCATAATAATAATTAGCAGGAATATAATATTTATTGGAATGGATCTGTACGATCTCATAGAACAAAGGCCTTGCTTTTTCAAATTGTTTTAAATTAAAATAAGCATATGCTTTTTCAAATTTTGCATCTGCGATCTGTTCATTGCTGAGGTTATCGTATCCAGCACGGTCAAAACTTTCAATGGCATTTTTAAAATCATCTTTCAGGAAATAATAATGCCCAAGGTGAAAACTAAGCATTTGCCTGCGTGGCTCATTGTTTACATCATGAATGTATTGCTCAGCATCTTCCTGGCCGATATCCTGCATCAGTTTCAATTCGCAAACGATGTAATAGAAGCTCACATCTTCATTCAAATAAGCATGATCGCTGATAGTATTATCGGCATACATCGCTTTTAATTCCTTTGTGAGCGGGTAAGCCTGCGCATATTCTTCCTTTACCATCATCTCTTTTACATCATTATATTTTTTTTCTGGATCAATAACATTATAAGTGGCCTGGGAAAATACAGAAAGGGAGCACGCTGCCAACAGCAGCGTAATGAAAATTTTATGTTTAATCATGGTGGGTTAATTTCTGAAATACTTTGCAAATGTAAACCAGCGTTGCCTTAACAAACACTATTCCAAAAGAAATATTCATTTAATACAACTGTAAACAAAGCAAAACTATTTTTATTTTGCTGTTAAAGGATTGATAAATCAATTTGGAAATTTGAAGATTTGAAAATGTGATGATGAAAGCGCAATGAAATTTTGAAGCGTTACAATTCAATAGATGCTTTTCATCATCAAATTTTCAAAACTTTAAATGGCAGGTGAAGACACCGACCACGGATACCCCCGGTCGATGTCTTCGCCACAACTGCTAAGAACTTTTTTTATCAACACCAATGATTGGAATGCGGATGATACTAACTGGGCGGATATTTACGGATTTATGCTGCTACGCAGCATAGCGGAAACAATACATAAGTAGTATCTGTAATTTTTTGGAACAAAAAATAAATCCGTGATCATCTGCCCAGTCCGTATCATCCGTCTTCCAATCCTACTACGCAATAAAAGCCAATATTCTAAAACAGGATTTAAAATCTTCCGAGCACTTATCGTGTCTTCACCGACCGAAAAAATATGAAGATGAAAACATTTTTTATATCAGAACACAATTACATCTTGCTGGCTTCATCATCAAATTTTCAAATCTTTAAATGATCGGTGAAGACACCGACCACGGATACCCCCGGTTGGTTTCTTCACCGACCGAAAAAATATGAAGATGAAAACATTTTATATATCAGAAACAATTCCATCTTGCTGGCTTCATCATCAAATTTTCAAATCTTCAAATCTTCAAATTATTCTTATTTTTACAAAAAAATATCTATGAGAAAATTAATGTCAACCAACTATTCTGCTGGCGCATTTAATGCCGCTACCCTCTTCCTCCGATTATTTGCTGGTATTTTATTAATGAATCATGGTTATGACAAGCTTGTTCATTTTAGTGCAACAGCCGAACATATGCCGCATCTTTTTGGAATGAGTAGCAGCATCACCACTGCTCTTGTTGTATTTGCAGAATTCTTTTGCGCTCTGTTTGTAATACTTGGATTGTTCACCAGGTTCGCATCGTTGGTCATCATCATCAACATGGGTTATGCACTTATTGTAGCACATAAATGGGATGTTTTTGGAGGAGGACAAGCTGCCGCTCTTTACCTTGGGGCGTTTATTGTTTTATTGTTCCTTGGTCCTGGTAAAATAAGTGTTGATGGAATGACGGGAAAATAGTTTTGAGTTAAGAATTATGAGTTAAGAGTTTGTTTTTATCGTTCAACGGCTCTATTCATATCATACATAATTACCGATTTCTGAATAACTTCGAAGATTTCACTATTCACCATTCCCCATGTTCATCACCGAAACTCAAATACGCATTCATTACGCCCTTACCGACCAGATGGGTATTGTGTATCATGGGCATTATGCACAATTTTATGAGATAGGACGAACAGAAGCCATTCGGCAAATAGGCTATACTTATAAAGACATTGAAGCAATGGGTATCATCATGCCGGTTGTAGATATTCACAGCCGTTTTTTACGCCCTGCAAAATATGATGACCTTATCACTGTAAAAACAACATTGAGAGAACTTCCAACAAATCATAAGATCATTTTTCATGCAGAGATCTACAATGAAAAAGATGAACTATTAAACACCGGCGATGTGACATTATATTTCATGCATGCAGAAGGGATGAAGCGCTGTGATATGCCGGACATGTTAGCCCAGAAATTGATAAAGTACTTTCCGAAATTATGAATGTAGAATTTAGAATTATGAATTTGTCCCCTATGATTAAAAACATTCATTTTATAGAAACACATTCATAATTATACATTCATAATTCTAAATTCCTTAAGCTCTATGATGATCCGCCTTCCAATTCTTAATCGCCATTTTTATATCTTTAGCAGACAAGTTTTCTTTAACTGCACGATGAGCCAGTTCAACGAATTCATTGTTTGTTGCAAAGCGCAATGCAACGATTTGTCCCATTCTAAGTTTATCGTCCAGTAATTTTCCGGTGATAGCAAAATAGCGAAGGTTTTCTTCAGCACGTATGGCTCTGTCCTGTGCTTTAATGGCGAAAGCACGGGCAAACCATGCTATCAATACAAGAGAAAAACCAATCGCAACAAGCAATCCCGGGTAAATCAATCCTCCACCGTAGCCTGTTTTATAATTCAAATAAAATTTATAGATACTAACTACAATTATAAAAAGTATCAGTGAAAATGTAACATAATGAAAAAGGGGAACAAACCTTGAATGGTTTTTAAAATTTTGTTCTTGCATAAGACAGTTTTGAGTTTACTTTAAAATTACTTTAAAAGATCCAGAACCCTCCACATTTTTTCTCTTACTGTTGCAGGATTGCCATCGAAATTATTTACGATGAAAGCGAAACTATATTCAGCACCCGAAGCAGATTTTACATAACCCGTGTAAGAACGCACGCCGCCGATATAACCATCTTTCATTTTTATTCCATTCATCTCCGGCAATGCATTGTAAAAAGAAGAAAACCAGGGACGATTTTTTGCATATTGCAAAACAGTTACAAGTGCGTTTGTAGTTAACCGGTTTGCAGGAGAAAGTCCGCTGCCATCAATAATTTTTAGGGAAGATTTTTCAATGCCTTTATCGCTCCAGAAATCTCTTATAACATTTACACCTGAATCAGTAGAACCAACTTTTGTTTTTTGATAAGCGATTGTTTTTACAAATGCTTCACCGTAGAGGTTGATGCTTTTTTTGAGGAACCAGTAGTTGATGCTGTCAAATGTGGGTGAAATAAAACTATAAATACTCTTCTCCATCTTTTCGTCGAAACCATCTATCGGAAAATAATCTATTCCATTTGCCAGGAAGCCTGGTCGCAATACTCCACTTTTATACAATCGAGAAACAATCTTTTTTTGAAATAATATTTCGGCATCACCTGCTGCGGCTACTGTTAGTGAATCTATTCCAAGCGGTGCCGTACCTCTGAGAATGCTTATAAAAGAATATGGTGATGAATAAACATATACCTGGTCACCTGTGCCTTTCGCAGCTGTTGTAAGTTCAGTTATTATTTTAAAAAGATCATAAGGAGGTTCAGATAAAACTGCTACACTATCACCCACTTTTTTACCTGGCCTCAATACAATGTTATATTGGTTTTCATTCCAGTTAAAAGCTCCGCAACCTGCACCATAGTACTGACCAATATCTTCCCATACCCAACCATCAGGTATTCCTTGTGTACCCCACTTTGTATTGTCAATTATGAAATGCCGTATAAGCTTGATATTTAATTTTTTTATTTCATTGCTCAGTTTTTGAAATACGTATTCTTCTCCTGATTGTTTCCATCGCCAGCTTCCGAATGTCGGGTCACCATTACCTACGATATATAAATTACCTTGTAATGTATCACCTGAGACAACTCCATTGTATCCAAATTCTGTTTGATAAGTAAAATCCTTCCCCAATATTTCAAACGCACTCACACTCGTCACAATCTTCTGGCAACTTGCCGGCGCCAATCCAACCTCACTATTCTTATCATACAAAACCTTTCCTGTTTTTCCATCCACCAGGTACATGCTAAGAATACTATGTTTAAACTGTTCATCAACGGCCAGTTTATTCATAGCATCATCTATTTTCTTCTTTATATCCTGCGAAAAAGAAATTTTACAAAACAATAAAGCCATTAATAAATAGAATGTTCTCATGTTTGGTTTTAACTTGCGTAAAATTAAGTGAATTAAGAATTAAGAATTAAGAATTCTAAGGTTGAGTTCGTAAGGAAAGATCAATCCGGAAACATTTGCCGATTCCCGAACAGAGCTGCAAAGATTTCAATATTCACTCATTCACCTATTCACTAGAAAAAACCACACAATGATAAACGTTTCCATCATCACCATCGGCGATGAATTATTGATCGGCCAGGTAATAGATACCAATAGCGCCTGGATGGCACAGGAATTAAACAAGGCTGGCATCAGCGTAAAACGTCGTGTAGCCGTTGGCGATGTGGCGGATGATATTGTAAAAGCGTTGGATGAAGAAAGTATTCATGCTGATATCATTTTACTTACCGGCGGACTTGGCCCTACTGCAGATGATATTACCAAACCCTTGCTCTGCAAATATTTTAATGGCAAAATGATCATTGATGAAGGCGCACTTGCCAATGTGAAATACTTATTTGAAATGATATTCAAAAGGCCCATTACAGAAAGGAATCTGAAGCAAGCCGAGGTTCCAGATAATTGCAAAGTGATCCCTAACAAACGTGGTTCTGCACCGGGAATGCTTTTTGAAAAAAAGGGTAAAATTTTTATCAGTATGCCCGGTGTTCCGCATGAAATGAAAGGAATGATGGAAACTGATGTAATCCCCTTTCTTATAAAAAAATTTACAGTTCCGCATATCGCACATCGTACACTCATCACCTTTGGTATTGGCGAATCAATGATCAATGATATGATACTTGATTTTGAAAATGCATTGCCCTCACATATAAAACTGGCATACCTGCCCAATTACGGAATGGTGAGATTAAGGCTTACAAGTTCGGGTGAAAATAAAGACGCAATTGAAACGGAAATTGATCAATCCTTTTCCCAATTGAAGCAACTCGTAAAAGCCTATATGATAACTGATATAGATGAGACAATGGAACAAGTGCTTGGAAAATTGTTGTTACAAAAAAACAAAACCATGTGTACTGCTGAAAGCTGCACAGGTGGCTACATTGCGCATTTGATCACATCTGTTTCAGGCTCATCTTCATTTTATGATGGCAGTGTTGTTAGTTATTCCTACAAAGCCAAAGAAGATCTTTTAGGCGTAAGGGAAAAAACACTTTTGGAAAAAGGCGCCGTGAGTGAAGATGTGGTGATCGAAATGGCAAAGGGTGCATTGCAAAAAATCAAATCAAATTATGCTATCGCCGTTTCTGGCATCATGGGCCCCAATGGCGGAACACCCGATAAACCCGTTGGCACTGTTTGGGTAGCTGTTGGAAACAATGAAAAAATGCTCACCCGCAAATTTCATTTTCGTTTCGAACGCAAGCTGAATATACAATTGACGGCGACGAATGCGTTGAATTTGTTGAGGGAGTTTATTATGACGAACTGATTCCAGGTTTAAAGTTTGTGATTTTGACATCAGATATCAGATATCAGCCAGGTTCTCCTAATCGCTGGTCTCTAATTAATCAATTTTGATAACTGGTAGCTGATTTTTGATGGCTGATTTCTGATTTCTGATTTCTGATCGCTGATTTCTGACATCTGATTGCCGTTTCCTTCTTACATTTGCCTTTATTAATCAGTTATTATAAATCTTTTTTGCTATATGAGTTTAGTTGAT
>JBDTLP010000041.1:0-40695 GCA_039934735.1 Ferruginibacter sp.
TTGTTGTGGATAGTGATTGCGGCGATGCATGATCTGCATTTTATCAAGTACTTCTTCTACTCTTTTCTTTCTATCTGCCGAACTTACACCCAGGTAGATCAATGGCAACTCTACATTTTCAAACACGGTGAGCTCATCGATCAGGTTAAAACTCTGAAATACAAATCCAATATTTTTTTTGCGCAGGTCCGCTCTCTTACGTTCATTGAAGTGTGCAACTTCGGTTCCATTGAATAAAAAACTTCCGCTATCGGGATCATCCAGCAACCCAAGTATATTTAATAAGGTTGATTTACCACAGCCTGAAGGGCCCATGATCGCAATGAATTCACCTTGCTTTATTTCAAATGAAAGTTTGTTCAATGCAACTGTTTCTACATCTTCTGTACGGTAAATTTTTTCCAGATCTTTAATCTTTATCATAACCTGTTTTTATATGTGTTTAATATTTCATTAAGTAAATACATCCAAAATTGAGTGGACTATCTGCTAATTCGATCCTGTCTGCTGTTTTGTTACAACATTTTTTATTTCCACTCATTGGGCATATTGATTGGATGCCGAGGAAAACCATTAGGAATATAAGTTTCATATCAGTTGTTTTTTATTTAGTCTTGCTTAATTTTTATTAGTGACTTTGCTTTTATTACTAACTATTCAATTCTATTTTTGATTCGGGATATCAGAAATCAGATATCAGATATCAGATTTATCTTTTATTAATTGCTTTACTTAATGCTGTGTTATGAGAGATTATCAGCAATTTTCATTTTGGCAACGAAACCATCAACTCACTTTAAAAATTTACCAGGCAACCAAGTTGTTTCCGAAAGAAGAAATATATGGCCTAGTTTCACAAATGCGTCGTTCGTCATCTTCTGTACCCACAAACATTGCTGAAGGTTGTGGAAGATTTTCAAACGCTGAATTGAAACGGTTTCTAACCATTGCTGCAGGTTCTATTTCAGAACTCAACTATCAATTGATCTTAAGTAAAGACCTGCATTATCTATCAGAAACATTATTTAAAGAACTTCATGATGAAACAATCCAAATTAGAAAAATGATTCATCGTTATTGTGAAAAACTTTAGATGTCAGCAATCAGAGATCAGATTTCAGAAATCAGCTTTTTTCTTAGCTGATATCTGATTACTGATATCTGATTTCCTACTTCTTAATGACGAGCTCCTGCATGGTTCCATAATTCTCATAGCTGGATGTTACCACTTTATCCCCTGGTTGTAATCCGCTCAGCACTTCGTAATAATCAGGATTTTGCCTTCCTAATTGTACATCTACTTTATAGGCAGTTGTTCCATCACTATTTAATTTATACACCCAGTTGCCACCTGTTTGCTGGAAAAAACCGCCTTTGCTTAATAACAATGCTTGAGTTTCATCACCCAGTGCCAGTCGTATTTGCAGCGTTTGTCCCCTACGGATACCTTGTGGAACTGAATCCGCAAACAACATATCAACCTGGAAACGCCCATTGCTCACCTGTGTAAATATTTTTGTGATCTTTAATTTATATTCGTTACTTCCAATAGTTGCTTCAGCAGTTAAACCAATGAAGACACGGGAAATATAATGTTCATCTACATCCACCCTGACTTTATACCCGGTTGTAATATCAATTTGTCCAAGTCTTTCGCCCCTGTTTTTATTTTGACCAATTTCTGCATCCAAAGAAGTAAGCTGGCCATCAACAGGCGCTCTTACAATAAGATCACCCATTTTTTTGCGCATTACATCCAGTGTATTTTGAGAGCCTTTATAAGATTGTTGTGCCTGCGAAACCTGTTGCGTATTTGATTCAGCATCTTGTTTCAATATTTTATCAGTAAGATTTATTCTCTCCAACTGGTAATTATAATTATTTTCAGCCGCTTTGAATTCCTGTAAACCAATTACTTTTTGATCGAGTAAATATTTATCCAAATCATAAACGCGTTTTGCTTCTTTATAAGCACTTTCAACATCTGTTTTCTGATTTAATTTTTGTGTAGTGTTTTGCTGAGCCGCATTTTTTGCGATCTGCATTTGAGTAAGCAGGTTGTAAACGGAAGTTTGCTGGTTAACCAAACTAAGCTCTATATCTGTATTGGATAGACGAAGTATGGGTTCCCCTTTTTTAACGATGGCCCCATCTTCAATATATTTTTCCTCAACACGGCCACCTTCAACTGCATCCAGGTAAATGGTTGTTTGGGGAAGTACCACACCATTTACCGGTATAAATTCCTGGAAGGCCCCTTTTTTTACTTCACTAATCGTAATGCGTTCGGCCTCTACGTTAAGCTTCGATTTGCCGGAGGTAAAAAAAATGCTGCCCCCGATCAATAGAATTATGGCAGTAATTCCAAGTACCGTGTACAGCTTTTTTTTACCCCAGCCTTTCTTTTCAATTATTCTATCCACAACGTTTATTTTTTGACTGGTAATGACTTATACAATAGGATGCCAAACCATTGAGCATATGATTATCAATGTTTTAGTGAAGCATTTGTTTACGAAACTGTTCGCAAGCGGACAAAAACTGTCCGGTTTTGATACACTCTATTTCCGGCCTTAAACCGCAGCCCTTCATTTTCAGAACTTTATATTGATGGCATATTGTTAGATTTGCAGCAGTTCTAATTTTAAAAATATACATGTCTTTAAAAAATGCTTCCATCCTGGTAATCGATGATGACATAGATGTACTAACTGCAGTACGCCTCTTGCTTAAACCAGAAGTAAAGGAAATTGTAACTGAAAAGAATCCTGAAAATATCCGCTCCATTTTAGCCAAACAGGACTTCGATGTAATATTACTTGACATGAACTATAATAGTTCCATCAATACCGGCAATGAAGGCATTTTCTGGCTGAAAAAGATAAAAGAATTTCGTTCAACCGCCTCCGTTATCATGATCACAGCGTATGGTGATATCGATCTCGCCATCCGTTCTTTAAAAGAAGGTGCTTATGATTTTATCGTAAAGCCATGGCACAATGAGAAATTGCTGGCAACCATTAAAGAAGCAATCAGGCGAAAAGAAAATAAAGGCACTACCGCCGTTGCTACAGGTTCCAGCATTTTTGAAAGCGAATTATTGGGTGATTCAGACGTGATGCAGGATATTTTTTATAAGATACAGAAGATTGCGCCTACTGATGCAAACATTTTAATTCTTGGAGAAAATGGAACGGGAAAAGAATTGATTGCTAAAGCGATTCATCATTTTTCGTATCGTGCAACAAAGCCATTTATAAAAGTAGATGTGGGTGCCTTGACAGAATCACTTTTTGAAAGCGAATTATTTGGCCATAAAAAAGGCGCATTTACCGATGCAAGGGATGATCGTGAGGGAAGATTTGAAGCTGCCAATACAGGCACATTATTTTTAGATGAAATTGGAAATATTGCATTGCATCAACAAGCGAAATTATTAAGTGTATTACAAAACAGGATGGTTACAAGGCTAGGATCAAACGAATCACACCCGGTAGATATAAGATTGGTATGTGCGACCAATTGTTCTATTGCTGAATTGGGTGAAGAAACACGTTTTCGCAAGGATCTAATTTATCGTATCAATACTGTTGAAATTACCGTACCACCATTAAGAAAAAGAGGCAATGACATTTTATTACTTGCAAAACATTTCAGCAAAATATACAGCAGCAAATATTTAAAACCTGCTTTGGATTTTGATAAAACAGCTAAGGAAAAACTATTGAACTATAATTACCCAGGCAATGTAAGAGAATTGCAACATGCTGTAGAAAGAGCAGTGATCATGGCTGAAGATGCTGTACTATCGGCAAAGGATATCCTCTTTTCTCCAATAGAAACAGCGCCTGTTGAATCACTAACAGATCAATCTAATTTAAGTGCTGTAGAAAAAAACATAATCTTGAAAGTGATTGAGAAAAATAATGGAAACATTTCGAAGGCAGCGAAGGAATTGGGAATTACAAGAACGGCGTTGTACAGGAGGTTGAGTAAGTACGATATTTAAATAATTATGAATTGAGAATTATGAATGGTTCATTAAATTCGTACCAGTTCCTGGTTATCGGTGGAATAAAAAATAAGATGCCATAAATTATTTTACACTCATTCATAATTCTAAATTCATAATCTAAATTCTCCCTCTTGTTAGTAAAAAGTTCATACACCCGCATCATTATTCGCACGATATTATTGTTCATTGTGCTTTTGGCGGCTTCTCTTTTTTTAGTGAAACAATACTGGCTTCCATTGATATTGGTTGCACCGGTATTGGTTTACCAGCTGGTAGATTTTTTTAAGTTCCAGAAAAAGACACAGGATGAATTGAACCAGTTTGTAGAGTCTGTTCATTACCGTGACTTCTCCCGCTACTTTGATGTAAAGCATGCATCAGCAGATATACAACCATTGCGTAAAGGTTTTAATGAGATCAATTCCACCTTCAAAGTAATCAGCATGGAGCGGGAAACGCAATACCAATACCTGCAAAAAATACTTGAGTTGGTAGATACAGGAATTCTTTCTTATGAAATAGAAACAGGTGAAGTTGTATGGATGAATGAAACACTTAAAAAAATGTTGGAAGTTCCTTATTTAAAAACGATCCAATCGTTGATAAGAAGAGATAAATCTTTATTTGAACATGTGGATGCATTGAAACCCGGCGAAAGTAAAGTTGCAACGGTGCATTTGGAAAAAGGTTCTTTCAAAGCGATATTATCAGCCACTGCATTTATAACTGATAATAAAAAATATAAGCTCATTGCATTTCAAAATGTAAATGAAGCATTGGATGAAACAGAATCAAAAGCATGGCAAAAATTATTGAGTGTGATGACGCACGAGATCATGAATTCGATTGCTCCTATTTCTTCATTGGCAGAAACATTAAAACATCGTTTGCAAATAGCAAGTCCGCAATTACAAGATGATGCTGTTGAAGATCTTGAATTGGGTATTGACACGATCAAACGCAGAAGTGAAGGGTTATTAAAATTTGCAGAGACCTATCGGAATTTAAATAAGATCACCACGCTAAGTTTAAAAAAGATCTATGTACGTGAATTGTTCTCCAACCTTCACTCCTTAATGCAACCAACCTTTGAACAAAAAGGAACAGAACTTGAGATCATCTTAAAAAATCCCGATCTTCAAATGCAGGTGGATGTAAATTTATTGGAGCAGGTTTTCATAAACCTCATCGTAAATGCATTGGAAGCTGTAAAAGAAAAACAACATCCAAAAATTGTTTTGTCTGCCGACCAGTCGCTGGATAAAAAGATCATTTTAAAAGTTGCAGATAACGGTCCAGGCATGTCAGAAGAAATTCTTGAGAAAATATTTATTCCTTTTTTCAGCACGAAGAAAACGAATAGTGGTATTGGATTGAGTTTATGCAAACAGATTGTGATGTTGCACAAAGGAACGATACAGGTACAATCGATAGAAGGACAAGGGACAGTATTTGTGATGCAGTTTGTGTAAATAATTTTTTTTGAAAAGAACAACAAAAGGTTGGGGATTATTTAATTTTGTGTCCGTTGCCAATTTCGTCAATTTTATCTGCTACATCATCAGTTTTTCTACTATGCCGCTTCGTTGTTTTGTGATATTTATAAACAAATTTTTTATTCCACGAGCAACTTACATTGCTAACACTTTTTAGCAGGCCATTTGAAAGATATTTAAATTCGGAGATGCAGGAACAGGTATCATTACTGTAATGAACTTCTGTTAACTGTCCACCTGCATTGTAAATATTTGTAAAATACTGTGTAAATGTTGAAATAACAGCGCCGATGCTATCGTATGTTTTTGATAATACTTTGTTGATGTACAAGTCCTTCTCATAATACTCAATGGATTCTCCTGTTAACATCTGTGATTCGTTATATGATTTTCTCGTGATTATTTTTGGATTATAACTGTACAGTACATAAGACATTAATTTGCCCGACGGATATAACCTGTAAATACGACTGAATTGTTTATTCCGGTTATACTCGTAATAATAAATGACACTGTCAACAAATCCTGAAGTCCAGCGCCAGGTTGACCAGCTTCCTGTTGAACTATAACTGCTATGACTTCCTCCTCCATGCATTACTGATGCATACCTGTTACCTGAACTATCAAAAAAATAATCTGTTATAATAAAAGGTTCATTCGAAAATGACACAATTACTTCATGACGTGCAAGGCTGCCTGCATGGTTATAGTAGTAAAGATTTTCCGAAGCGTGTTTTCCATTTGCCTTCTTTGATTTTACTAAGATCCTTTTAACGTTATTTGATTTCAGTAAAGAATCGGATGGAAAAAAATCATATTCCTGGGCATAAGCGTTTTGCGTGAATAAAACTAAAATAAAAAAGACAACTTGTTTCATACAGGAAGTAATATGCAGTTAGAAATCAGTATCATAAAGAAAGGATTTTTAAATTGAAGGAAAAATAATATTTGTGGAATAAACCAATAAAAAATTCTATACAGGTGTTTAATAGTAGCCTGAACATTTCTTCATTACCTTACTCAATTTACACTTAACCGAAATATAATTCCCAATTACCTATTTCCTTTCTCTAGATTCGTTATGATAAACTAATTTCGCTGACAAAACAGAAAACCAACAACGAACGACCAATCACACTTTAAATGAACAAACAACAAAAACAAACCATACCCCTCACAGGCTATCAAAAACTTGTAATATTTATTTTAGCTGCTACCCAATTTACCGTAATCCTCGATTTTATGATCATGTCGCCATTAGGAGATATGCTGATGAAATCCTTAAACATTAAGCCTGCTGGTTTTGGAATTGCTGTATCGGCTTACGCATTTAGTGCAGGTATTTCAGGATTGTTAACAGCAGGATTTGCCGATAAATTTGATCGTAAAAAACTACTCATGTTTTTTTATTGTGGTTTTATTGCCGGTACTATTTTTTGTGGCATGGCACATTCTTATACAGAATTAGTAACAGCAAGGATCATTACCGGTTTATTTGGGGGTGTAATTGGTTCTGTTTCCATGGCCATCATCAGCGATATTTTTGCTTTACAACAACGTGGCCGTGTAATGGGTTTTATTCAAATGGGATTTGGTGCAAGCCAGGTGCTGGGTGTACCGATTGGCTTGTACATTGCCAACGCTTTTACCTGGGAGACCACATTTTTTATGACAGCCTCACTGGCAATGGTAATCGCAGTTTTAATATTTGTAAAACTTAAACCGGTAACGATGCATCTTGCAGTCCAAAATGATAAGAATGCATTTACTCATTTATGGCATACGATTGTTAAACGCGATTACCGGATTGGATTCACTGCAACAGCATTACTCTCTATCGGTGGTTTTATGATGATGCCATTTGGAAGTGTGTTCGCTATAAATAATCTTCATATCACTTACAAACAATTACCCATGCTGTTCATGGTGTCTGGAATAGCATCACTGGTCATCATGCCACTCATTGGAAAATTAAGTGACAGGATTGATAAGTTTGCCATTTTTGCCATTGCATCTGTATGGATGATGGTTATGTGTGTTATTTATACCAACCTGTCTGTTACGCCTCTTTGGCAAGTCATCGTTTTCAATGTGCTAATGATGATGGGCATTATGAGCCGAATGATTCCTTCGTCGGCTATGATTAGTGCTGTTCCTGAATTATCAGATCGGGGCGCATTTATGAGCATCAATGCTTCACTGCAACAAATTGCCGGTGGTATTGCTGCTGCGGTTGCAGGAATGATCGTTGTGCAAAAAACCAAAACAAGCCCCATCGAACATTATAACACGATAGGATACCTGGTCGTTATCATTGGTACTTTAGGCGTTTTCTTTGTGTATAGGGTAAGTAAGTTGTTTAAGAAAAAACTTCAGTCAACACATGTGGTGCTGGAAGGTGATTTAATTATTAATGAAGCTTAGTGAAGTTGAAAAGCTGATACGGATATTTACAAATTCTTAATCAATAAACCCAGTTCGTTATATATAAATCCTGGTAGGTTATACTAACCGTTTTTCTTATTGAAGAATGATTAAATTCCCCTGCACAAAAAAACTTTTACCTGTTGCAACAACAATACTTGAGCCGCTGTTTGCTGTTACTACAATATTAAGTATGCAACTACCGTTGATGACTACATGATCACCGGATTGTAATGTGGAAGGCGGCACAACTCCACTAACCCAATTAGCTGCAAGCGTCCAGTTACCGATGCCGTTAAATGTATAAGTACGTGATGTAGGGCTTGCATCATAAATAGTTGTTTGCACTACTGCAGTAATAACAGGTGTGTTATAATCAAAATAGATTTTAGCTTTATTTGGAATAACGCTGCCAACTGTTGCTGTAGGTTTAGGTTTTATCCTGAAACTAACAAAACCATGACTCTTCAATTGATTCACATTGCTATCAGGCAAATTAATATTGAGGAATTCACAATAAACCATATCTCCATTTACCGTTACCCTGGCAGGATGAGAAGTATTGATCATTTGTAAAGTTGCAGGTTGAAGATAGCCATTCAACGAATCTGATATCACTATATTGAAAGCTGTATCAGTTCCTGTATTTTGAAAATGGATCGTATAATAAATATAATCTCCATTGGCAACCTGTGAGGTAGATAGTGCAGGGGTTGCTGATTTATCATTAGGATCGAATGATCCTCTTATTCTTGCAGCCGAACTGTCGTAAGCAGTTGCTGTATTTCCATGAATAGAAACATACGTATGTATAGAATCGCCGATGACCGCTGTTGATTTTACCCTGAAGTATACAATAAGATTTTTTTGTACACCTTCGGGCATTGCAGTTTCTGCTAACGTTAATGATGAGCCGTTGTTTATTACTGCTGCATTTGAACTTGAATCGTACATTAATCTTGTATTATCATAGTTTAAAACAACATTAGGCGTTATTGTAGTTGTGCCCAGGTTTGTATAAGAGATCGCATAAGGATATTGAAAACCGGGCCTTGCGGCTGGATTAAATGGTATCATAGAAATGGACAAGGCTTCACCGGCACCAGCGACCTGTAAGGGGAAGTTTCTCGTAACAATTGTATCATAACTATTGAAATTATAATTGTATTGTAATGGAACAGCTGTAAAATAATTGGGCGGCACAACGGCCAAAGTATAACTACCGATATTATCAGCCGATATTTCATAGTATCCATTGCTATTTGTCATGGTAAATACGCCATTGGATAATTGAACTTTTACATTTGCCCTGTATGGTTCATTGGCATCTTTCACGCCATTATTATTATAGTCATTGAACACATGCCCGATCATAGCAGGAAATGCCTGGCAGCCGTGTACATTGTTTGTTGCATTGCAAACAGGAAAACTATCGGAACTATAATCTACATAAGTACCAAGTCCGATATCGGTAATGAATCTTACCGTATACGGAGGCGAAGTATGATTTGCCAGGCAGGTCGTAGTATTTTGATCCAACTGTACCAATGAACCAGGATTCATAAGAGGTAAACAGGTTAAGGGATTGCCTGAACACTCCAGGTATGTCAATGATGGTGGTAATGCAGGAAGCGATGTCAGATTATTATCTGAGCAAAGAAGTCCACCTAACCCAGGAGGCAAATCAGGCAATGTGGAAAACCCACTGTAGGTAATGTCCAGTCCTTGCAACCCAACTGGCAAAGGTGGAAGACCTGTTGGTCCGAGCAGTTGGTTTCCACCGAGGTATATTAATCTTAATGAAGCGGGAAAGTTTGGAATATAAGTGATGCCATTATTATTTGCACTAAGTATCTCCAGGCTATCGGGTAAAGTCGGCATTGGCCCAGTGAAACCGCTCATGATAAATTCAAGGTATCTTAAAGATGTTGGCAATGCAGGCAGTGTTCCAATCGGGCTTGAACCAAATTCAAGATATCTTAAAGATGATGGTAAAGCCGGTAATGAAGACAGGCTACACAAATGAAGTTTAAGTGTATCCAGTGAAGAAGGTAATGAAGGTAAAGAATGAACATAGCTGAACGACAAATCTATATAATGGATCGAATTGGGCAATGACGATATAATTCCTGTCGTATGATCTTTGACTTCCAGACGTTCCAGCCCGGCGGGAAGTGGAGGGAGGTTACCAAGAGAAGGCATATTGAATAGGCTGAGCCATTTCAAAGTTGGCGGAAGATTAGGAAGCGTTTCACCATCACCCGAACTTGCTGTAGCAGAGAAATTTGCTACCTGTAAATTTTTAAAATACTGATATCCCTCCCAGTTTGTGATAACTGGTTCATCATAAATGTATAAACTGGTTTGATTTATAATTGCCGGGCAGGTAGTATCCATCATCTGTGATGCGTTAAAACATGTAGGATATGCTGCCATAAGTTGACCTCTGAGAGCAGGATCAGGTATTGTTACATATTGTGCTTTGGTAGTAGGGTTAATTACAAAAAGTGTTAGTAAAAGGATTAAAAAAACTCTCATGTTTGTTAGTTTACGAACTGCAGGATTAAAGCTAATTAAATTATTTCACTATAATAAATTGTATACTTCCTATTGCTAACAAGGTCTACTACTGAATGATCAAATTCCCCTGCACAAAAAAGCTTTTACCAGTTGCAACAACAATACTTGATCCGCTGTTTGCTGTCACAACAACATTCAATATACAACTACCATTGATGATTATATGATCACCGGATTGTAGCGTGGAAGGCGGCACAACCCCTCCTACCCAGTTAGCCGCCGTGGTCCAGTTGCCGGTTCCATTAAATGTATACGTGTGTGATCCGGGTGCAGCATCATAAATAAGCGTTTGCGCTTCAGCTGTAATGATTGGTGTGTTATAATCAAAATAGATAGCAGCTTTATTTGGAATAACATTTCCCACTGTCGTATTTAATTTAGGTTTTATCCTGAATGTTATAAAACCATGGCTTGCCAATTGATTTACGTTACTATCAGGCAAATTAATATTCAGGAACTCACAGTAAACCTTATCAGCATTTACCGTTACCCTGGCAGGATGAGAAGTATTAATCACCTGTAAAGTTGCAGGTTGAAGCTGGCCAGTCAACGAATCTGTTATTACTACATTGACAGCTGCGGCTGTTCCTGTATTTTGAAAACGGACCGTGTAATAAATATAATCTCCATTGGCAACCTGCACCGTAGACAATGCTGGCGTTGCAGATTTATCATTGGGATCGTATGATCCTTTTATTCTAACGGCCGTGCTATCAGTAGCCGTTACAGCATTTGCATGAATACTTACATATGCTTTGATTGAATCACCAATTACAGCTGCTGGCTTTACTGTAAAATAACCAGTGAAGCTTTTTTGTACTCCCTGGGGCATTGTAGTTTCTGCTAACGTCAATGATGAGCCGTTGTTTATTACTGATGCATTTGAACTGGAGTTGTAGGTCAACCTTGTATTATCATAATTGAAAACAATGTTTGGCGTCAACGTGGTTGTTCCAATATTTGTATAAGAGATTACATAAGGATATGAAAAGCCCGGCCTTGCAGCAGCATTAACAGGTAAAACGGAAATAGAAATATCATCAGCAACAGCAGTGGCCTGCAAAGGAAAATCCTTTGTTACGACAGTATCAAAGCT
Organism: Ferruginibacter sp.; assembly: GCA_039934735.1. GTDB lineage: Bacteria > Bacteroidota > Bacteroidia > Chitinophagales > Chitinophagaceae > Ferruginibacter. The sequence continues at coordinate 11,612 of JBDTLP010000041.1, forward strand.
GTTGAAATTATAATTGTATTGTAATGGCACGGAGGTAAAATAATTTGGCGGCGTAACGGCTAGTGTATAGCTACCAATATTATCCGACGCTATTTCATAATATCCATTGCTGTTTGTCATTGTGAAAACGCCGTTAGACAAGGTAACTTTTACATTTGCCCTATACGGTTCGTTAGCATCTTTCAGTCCATTATTATTATAATCATTGTAAACGTGCCCGGTCATTACAGGAAATGCCTGGCAGCCATTTACATTATTTACTGAGTTGCAAACAAGGAAAGCGTCTGAATTATAACCGAAATAAACAACGCCAGGTCCACCTGTAAAGGGCACCTGCACCGTATATGATGGCGAAGGATGGTTTGGTATACAGGTTGTATTTTCGTTTACGGTTATTACCAGGCCATTAGTTCCAGATGGCACAGCAGGAAGGCAGTATAAATACGGGTTAAATGAACAATCCAGGCTGGTTAATGATGCGGGCAATTGCGGGAGAGATGTCAATAGATTTCCGCCTACATCGACCGTTTTTAGTGAATTAGGGAAATTTGGAATAGTAGTTAAGCTATTCAACCTGGCATTGAGCGTTTCAAGGCTGGCGGGCAAAACAGGCAGTGTAGAAAGATCTGAATTATTGCTACAAGAAAGATATTTCAAAGAAGCTGGTAAATCAGGCAATGAAATAAGATAATTATTATCACATTCCAGGTATCTCAGTGAAGCAGGTAATGCAGGTAAATAGGTATAACCAGTCATGGTAATTATGAGTGTGTCCAGCGAATTGGGTAATCCCGCCGGGAAAGTAATACCCGATTGATCCGTGATGCTGATATACCTCAATGAAGCAGGCAATACAGATTGCTGAAGTGCTCCTCCGGCGTGGTAATTGAATATTAAACGTTCAAGCGAAGGAGGAAGTATGGGAATATATGTAAGTGTAGGCATGCTACTTACATTCAGTTCCTTTAAAGTTGCGGGAAGATTAGGAAGGGTTTGCTCATCGGCTGCATTTAACGCACCATTAAATGACGCTTTTTGTAAATTCTTAAAATACTGGTATCCGTCCCAGTTCGTTATAATTGTATTGTCGCTTATGTATAAAGTTGTTTCATTTACGATGGCAGCACATGTGGTATCCATCATGTCGGACACATTAAAGCAAGAAGGATAAAGCAACTTAAGCTGAAACCTCAAATTGTCATCAGGTATGGTTACATACTGTGCTTTGATGGAACTGTTAGCTACGAAATATGCTATAAAAAAGATTAAAATCCTTTTCATGTTTCCTTTTTTACTGAACAATTAAATTCCCCTGTACAAACAAACTTTTACCTGTTACAACAATAATACTTGAGCTACTGTTTGCTGTTACCACAGTATTAAGTATACAACTACCGTTGATGATCACATGATCACCGGATTGTAATATGGACGGCGGCACAAGCCCTCCTACCCAATTAGCTGCCGTAGTCCAGTTGCCGGTTCCATTAAATGTATAAGTATGTGATCCCGGGGCTGCATCGTAAATAGTTGTTTTTGCTTCTGCAGTGATGATTGGTAAGTTATAATCAAAATAGATAGCCGCTTTATTTGGAATGACAGTTCCTACTGTTGCTGTAGGCTTTGGCTTGATCCTGAATGTTATGAAACCATGGCTTTTCAATTCATTTACATTGCTGTCCGGTAATCGAATATTGAGGAACTCACAATAAACCATATCTCCATTTATAGTTACTCTTGCAGGATGAGAAGTATTGACCACCTGTAAAGTTGCTGGCTGAAGATAGCCATTCAATGAATCTGATATTACTATATTAAAAGCCGTATCAGTTCCTGTATTTTGAAAACGAACGGTGTAATAAATAAAGCCTCCGTTGGCAACCTGTGCAGTAGATAATGCAGGTGTTGCTGATTTATCATTTGGATCATAAGCGCCTCTTATTCTAACGACCGTGCTATCGGTTGCAGTTGCCGCATTTGCATGAATGCTTACATTGGCCCTGATTGAATCTCCAATTATGGCTGATGGTTTTACTGTAAAATAACCCGTGAAATTTTTTTGGGCTCCGGCAACCATCGCCGTTTCAGCTAACGTTAATGATGAGCCGTTATTTATTACTGCTGCATTTGTACTGGAGTTGTAGTTCAACCTCGTATTATCATAATTGAAAACAATATTCGGTGTCAATGTGGTTGTTCCAATATTTGTGTAATAAATTGCATAAGGATATGCAAAGCCCGGCCTGGCAGCAGCATTAACAGGTAAAACGGAAATAGAAATATCATCTGCAACTGCAATTGCCTGCAAAGGAAAATCCTTTGTTACCACTGTATCATAATTGTTGAAATTATAATTGTATTGTAACGGAACTGCGGTGAAATAATTTGGCGGCGTAACTGTTAATGTATAACTCCCAATATTATCAGAAGATATTTGATAATAGCCATTGCTGTTTGTCATTGTAAATATGCCATTAGACAATCCAACTTTTACATTTGATCTGTAGGGTTCATTGCCATCTTTTACTCCATTACTATTATAATCATTATAAACATGCCCTGCCATAGTAGGAAATACCTGGCAGCCATATACATTGTTTACCGGATTGCAAACCGGAAAAGCATCGGAATTATACTCGGTATAAGAAGGAAAGGGTGTATAAGCATAGATGAACCTCAATGTGTACGAGGGTGAAGGATGGTTCTGAATACAGGTCACAGCTGTATCTGTCGTTATTATTAAACCGTTAGTACCCGATGGTACAACAGGAAGGCAGTGCAATCCCGGGTTATCTGAAATATCAAGGTAGGTTAATGATGCAGGAAGTGGCGGAAGCGATGTTATATTAGAATTAACAACATCCAGGTATTGTAATCCATTGGGTAAAGCAGGAATAGGTCCGAGGCTCCAATTTCCACCGAGGCTTATACTTTTTAATGAAGCAGGGAAGTTTGGAACAGCAGTTATGTTATTACTATTGGCACTGAGAACTTCGAGGCTGTCAGGCAATGCAGGCAATGCCCCGGTTAAATTGCTCATGGTACAGCCGAGATATCTTAAAGATGCTGGTAAAACCGGCAGCGAGCTGATAGATGTAGAACCAAAGTCCAAATATCTTAATGAAGCAGGTAAAGCTGGCAGTACAGCAAGATTACTTAAATAAAGTTTGAGGGTATCCAATGAAGCAGGTAATGTTGGCAGTGAAGAACAATCACTGAATGACAAATCCATATAAGTGATTGAATTCGGCAATGAGCTAATAAATACTCCCGTGTGATCATTGATCTCCAGGCGTTGCAACCCGGGAGGCAGTGGCGGCAAGTCGAAAAGTGTGGGCATAAAACCTATCCTCAGGCTTTTCAAAGTTGCCGGAAGATTGGGAAGTGTTTCACCATCGCCTGAACTCGCTGTAGCACCGAAACCCGCTATCTGCAGATTCTTAAAATACTGATATCCCTCCCAGTTTGTGATAACTGGTTCATCATAAATGTATAAACTGGTTTGATTCACGATAGCCGGGCAAGTAGTATCCATCATTTGTGATGCGTTAAAACATGTAGGATATGCTGCTATAAGCTGACTTCTGAGCGCAGGATCAGGTATGGTTACATACTGTGCTTTTGTAGATACATTGAATACAAAAAATGTTACGAGAAGGATTAAAAAAAATCTCATGTTTGTTAGTTTACGAATCGCTTCATTAAAATTAAGCTAATTATTTCACAATGATAAATTGCCTGCTGCCATTCTCTGTTACCAAATAATAAGTGCCCGCCGGCAATGAACGTACATTTACAGTTTCAATCTCATGTTGCAACAAAATTGTTTTTACCAATATTCCCTGTGCATTATAAATTTTCGCAGTTGTATTCTGCAATCCATCATCCTGTATCGAAATATTCAATTCATTCTTTACAGGATTGTTTAAGAAACTAAATGATTGTGATTTCTCATTTCTTAAAGTAACGATTGGGCTATAAGTAAATCTTCCATCCACATCAATCATCTTTAACCTGAAATATAAAAGGTCATTGGTAGGAATAGAAATCGTTTTTGTATAATCATTGTATTGAAAACCTTTCGCTCTTTCAGAAGAGATGCTGCTGAAATTTCTTCCATCAATGCTCATTTCAATATTGTATGATTGTACATTGATCTCATTGGATGTGTTCCAAAATGCATTGGCATTATTACCGGTTGATCTTATTACGTTAAATGAAAGTAGTTTCAAAGGAACCGGCCCTTGCGGTTCTACAATATTTGTAACAGCCGTATTTGTTATTACAGGACTATTATAATCAAAATAGATAGCCGCTTTATTTGGAATAACACTGTTCAATGTTACAGTAGGCTGAGGTTTTATCCTGAATGTTACATAACCATGGCTCTTCATTTCATTTACATTACTATCTGGCAAAAGAATATTGATGAACTCAAAGTAAACTACGTTTTCCTTTACCGTTATTTTAGCAGGATGAGATGTATTGATCACTTGTAAAGTAGCAGCCTGCAATTGGCTATTCAGTGTATCCGTTATTACAACACTAAATGCTGTATCGGTTCCTGTATTTTGAAAACGAATGGTATAATAAATATAATTGCCGTTTGCAACCTGTGATGGAGATAAAGCAGGTGTTGCCGTTTTATCATTGGGGTCATATGATCCTCTTATTTCAGCAATCGTACTATCTATAGCAGTGATTGCATTTGCATGGATACTTACATTCGCCCGGATCGAATCACCAATAACAGCTGTAGGTTTTACTGTAAAATAACCAACAAAGGCTTTTTGCAATCCTGCCACAAAACCTGATTCAGCTAACGACAAGGCTGAGCCGCTATTTGTTACTGCTGCATTTGAACTTGAATCATAGATCAACCTGGTATTATCATAATTGAAAACAATATTTGGCGAGAGCGTTGTTGTTCCTACATTTTGATAAGAGATCAAATAAGGATATGAAAAGCCTGGTCTTGCTGCCCAATTGATTGGTAAAACAGAAATGGTTAAGCTATCTACAGTACTCGTTGCCTGCAATGCAAAATCACCTCTTACAAGCGTATCATAAGAATTGAAATTGTAATTGTATTGTGACGGAACAGCAGCGAAAAAATTGGGCACTGTTGCAGTTATTGAATAATTACCAATACTATCTGCAGGTATTTGATAATAACCATTACTGTTTGTAATGGTGAAAGCGCCATTAGATAACTGTACTTTTACATTGGCCCTGTAAGGTTCATTGGCATCTTTAATATTGTTATTGTTGTTATCGTTATAAGCATAACCTGTCATCAATGGAAAAGCTTCACAATGATGGATATTATTTACGACACTACAAAAAGGGTAATCGGCAATATACATAAATGTATTCATAGAAACAGAATCATAATAACTTATGTAAACATTTGCAGGCTGATTAGGTACGCAACCTATTTTACCATCCATAAATATTTCCAATGATTGGCCCTGCGCTTGTTCTGGTAAAACCGGGAGACAGGTCATATTATTATTGGTACACTCCAACTTCGTCACTGAGGCAGGAATCGCCGGCATAAAATAAATTTGATTGTTGTCGCATTCAAACCAATCCAAACTTTGTGGTAAGGGTGGAAGGCTTGTTAGCTGGTTGTTGCGGCAAAAAAATTTAGTTATACCATTGGGCAATGATGGTAAACTTGTCAATGAATTATTACTGCAATCAAAATAAGTCAATGCCTGCGGCAATGTTGGTAACGCAGTCAACTGGTCGCCGTTGCAACCAAAAACCTGTAAGCCGTTGGGCAATGATGGCAACGATGTTATTGGATTAGATCCGCAATCCAGGTTTGTGAGAGTTGCAGGAAGCGTTGGAACAATACTAACTGAAGCAGCGGCAAACGAGAGTTTTTCTAGTACGGGCGATAAAGCCGGAAGCGTTGTTATTCCATGATTTAAAGTAACAGATAATACTTTTAGTGTGGCTGGCATTGCAGGAACACTTGTTAGCATATTGGAAGTTGCATCGAGGTATTCAAGCTGTGCAGGCAGCGAAGGCAAAGCCGAAATTTGATTATTTCCGCATTCAATATATTTTAATCCCGCGGGTAAAGCGGGCAGTACTGTTAATCCATTACGACTACAAGCAAGATATTTTAATGAAGCGGGCAACGATGGTAATAACAACAATCCACAACCAGAACATTGAAGCGTATCCAATGAAGCGGGCAAAGCGGGTAATGATGAAAGCTCAGATGATTGACAGTCGAAATATTTAAGTGAGGTTGGCAAAGATGTTAAGGATTGCAATTGTACAGCAGAATTATAACTACAATCCAGGTAAAGAAGTGAATTTGGCAAAACCGGCAATGGAATCTGGCTTCCCAGGGCACTGCTCTCACAACTAAAAAGTGTAAGGCCATTAGACAGGATGGGCCATGAGGCCAGTTGCATTAAACCATCAGCTCTCAACTCTTTTAGTGAATTGGGCAGCACTGGCAGAGATGAAAATGCATATGAGGAACAATTAAATGCTATGAGATTTTTAAAATACTGAAACCCATCCCAGTTTAAAATATTACCTACATCGGACATATTCAAAACCGTTTGATTTACAACAGCAGAACAGGTTGTATCTAACATACTGGATGCATTGAAACAAGACGGGTAATTACTCACCAGGAATTGCCTGAAAGTAGCATCAGGTATAGTTACATACTGTGCTTTGGCAGAAAAAGTGAAAGAAAACAATGCGATTAAAACAGGTAATAATTTTTTCATGTGTCTTGAATTAATGAACGTCCAATATGATCGTCAAAAGGGATAACTCATATTAAGCTACAAATGGTTGGGTACGTGAATAAATATAATGAAGCAAAAATGAAAAATTGTATTATCACTGATCATTAAATATTGAAAAAGCCGTTGATTTTTACTTATAATTTTAAATTTGTTTAAAACAACTGAATAAAAAAGCACCGTTCCTTAAAAGTTAGCTGCCACTTGCAAAGCCAGGTTTCCCAACTCGACTAAGATTCACTTCTTTTAGGTTTAAATAAAATTTTATGAACCAAAAACTGGCTCTATTTATCACGGCAACCATTTTGCTTTTTAATTTCAGTAACGCAGGTGCTGGCATTGATAGAAAAGTAATTACAAATGTTATTGTATCTTTTAATGATAGCAGTATTAAGAAAAATACAAGAGAAGAAAAGTGGACCCTCTTCTGGAAAGATTTCACCAATGCTATTACTTCAAAAAATAAAAAACGTATTGCAGAACTGGTATCAAAAGATTTTTTTGATGGTGGTGGCTCAACATTAGAGCAATGGTTGGATAATGATGTATATTTTGACAACAAACATTTCAATGCCATCAAACTAAAATTAGCAAAGGGTGCAAAGAGCTTTAATAGCTATGGGTATGGACCATATAAAGCAACCGGAAAAAATAATATTGGGGATTTATTTTTTCAGTATAAAAATGGGAATTGGGAATTTGGAGGATTAGTGGGAGACTAAGTGAGTAGTTTCTTGATTTTGTTGGCTCTTTGAGGAATTAAAAATTATGAATTAAAAATTAATGGTTTCTGAAAATGGTAAATCATTTCGCTTATGGGAATGCATTCATTTGTAATTCTTAATTGCACTTCGAATTTTATTGATTTTCAAATATTGAGAATACCAACTCAACACAGACTAAGTGATTTCGTTAGATCTATGAGGAATTAAAAATTATAAATTAAAAATTAATTGTTTCTGAGAATTATAAATTTCTTCATCCTATATGACAACAATTAATTTTTAATTCATAATGTTTAATTCTTATCAAAGTTTAATGAGTTTCAAAACGTATTTCGTAAGTTAAAGGCAGTATGTTTATTTTTTTAAATTATTATTCCATTGCTATCTGTTGTCAACACCGTGCTCATATAATCAAAAAAAGGGCGCATATGCTTAAACGTTTTACCAGCTTCTTTTAAAAAATTTTCACTTAAAACTTCTTCATCTGTAAACCTTCTTATCAATAAAAATTGTTTGAATCGCAACAACGCTATAGCATCATTGCCTGCATCAAATCCCTTTGGTGTTGTTTTTAATTGTTCGCCTTGTAAGCTGCCAAAATTGGAAACAAAAGCTTTGCTTTTCAATATTTTTCTCAATGGAGCAGCATCAAATGCAAGTTCATCCCTTACTCTTTTAAGATCTTCTTTGGCTGGTCCCCAAAAACCTCCTGCAATGAAACTATTGCCAGGTTCTATTCGAAAATAATATCCGCCACGGCGAAATTTTGTTGCCCGCCGGAAACTTCCACTCCATTCTGTTTTATAAGGTGTTTTATCTTTTGAGAAACGAACATCCCTGTAAATCCAATGCAAACTTTTTTTTCCCGAAGGCGTTTCAATCACATCATGACTATTTAGTTCCAGCAACAAAGCATCTGCAAAAGATGCTATCAATTGTTGTTCGTTGATGAATTCATCTTTATGAGCATTGAACCACTCACGGTTATTATTCTTTTTTAATTTTTTTAAAAAGTTAATTGGCGATGATAAAGAAGATGTTATTTTTTGTTTCATATTATTATTCTGAGGAGCAAATTTAATTCTTTACTAATTAGATATCTTTAAGTATAAATAATTTAAGATGAGAACAATCGGCGTCATGCACATGCTACTGGTCCAGGATATGGAAAGAGCCATCCATTTTTATGAAAAAACATTCAGCTTTACAACCTTGCAAAAATCAGGTTTCTGGTCAAACCTTGATTGTGGCAAAGGAAAAATTGCTTTATGTACATATGGTAACAATGCAGAATTAAAAGAAACAACCCTGATCATTGAAGTAGATGATTATAAAGCAGCCGTAGAAAAAATTAAGGAAAATGGTGGACAGGGAAACAATAAGGTAAAGGTTTCTCAAATGATGTAAGATGTATGATGTAAGATTTAAGATTTAAGATTTGAAATGCACAGACGCCTTCTTCAAATCATACATCTTAAATCTCACATCATACATTATTATGGGTTGTCCCAATAACTATAACTCAAAGTACTGTACTCTTTTTTATGTTCATTGGTTTCGGGCCAGTGATGTTTATCGAAGCCGGGGGCATTTGCAAGCGTTTCTTTCTTTTCAAGAAAAGTAAATCGTTTGTGCTCCGGATCTACCTTTAATAAATTAAACGGGATGGCGAAGAATTTTTCACCAATGCCAAGGAAACCTCCGAATTCAATTACAAAGTATTCAATTTTTCCGTTCCTCACATCGATCATAATGTCTTTAATGTGTCCCATGTGTTTATCTTCCTGGTCGTGTACCTTATCGCCAATAATTGATGATGCAGTTAAAAACTTCAATTCGGCATTCATATTAGGATCGTCTCCTTCAAACTGCCCGGTAAAGTTGTCTTTAATGTCAATACTCATAGTTACATTGTTGTTTAGGATTTATAAATGATTTTGATTTAAGGTCACTAAGATAATGTGATTTTGTGAATGCTGAATGGTGAAAGGTGAAATCTTTGGAGGTTTAGCCAAATAAGTAGCTATTTAACGGGCGGGTTGTCAATGGTGAATAGTGAATGGTGAAATCTTTGGTGGTTGCAGCGAATAAGCACCTATCTTGTCATTAAAGTTCTTCTAAAATATTCTCCTGATCCTGGTTAGATTTTTAAATACTTTCGGTGTAATGAAATTTCCCTTTAAACAAAAAAATGCAAAATTTCACCTTTCACAATTGACCATTCACTATTTCACTTTGCGGTGAAGCACCAACGGCATATAAATTATTTTGCCCAATGGAATACCTATTTTATGTTGGGGAAGTTGATCATTTTCATGTTCATTGTTGAAAATATTCTGGATATGATTGAAGCAGGCTGCTTTTACAGCTTCTACCATTTCTGTTGTAGTCAAAACTGGATTAATATCTGTTCCTTCATATAAGATCTCATCAATTTTAAATTCGAAAATATCTTCGGAATTCGGGGAAGAGCATGCAATTTTATAAGCTTCTCCATTTATTCGCCAATCGCCTGTATGAATATAACTCAAACCTTCTCTCCTGCCTTTATCCGTAACCGGTTCTGTAATGGGAAATATAAATGAGAATTTTTTAAGCATGTATCTATTAAGACAACCAACGTGCCAGTAAGGATAATGATAATAAAATATGCAAATGGACAACGAAATGGGGAAGAATTGCCCTGATTCATGAGTATGTGGGAATACCATGGTTGAACGCCCCCCCTCCCGCTTAATTGGAATAAGGATGAATTGGAAATAGGGAGTAAAATTTACAAAAAAGATCTACAATACTTTCATTAGTATTCATTGTATTTTATCCTAACTTTCATTACACAAATCAAATTTTAATCTTACATACTATGAATAAAAATATTTCCCTAAGAATTAAAATGAACCAACCTTGTGATCAAAATTGGAACACAATGGAGATTGAAGAGCGTGGACGATTAGTCAAAGGATTCAATTTTTATCCCGAATACTACTTTTGAAAATATCTAAAACAAAGTATAAAAGTTTATAAAATTAAATTTAACCATGTGCATGAGTGCAACGCTTTATCGTATTGACAAAAATGACTTTCAAAAGATTATCGACAAACCTTATGATTTTGGCCTTTTTAAAATAACAAAGGGATATGAAATTTTTTCACAATCATTCGACGGACTTCAGTTTGTATTATCAAAGGGGCTCGACAAAATAAATAATGAATTGATAGAACAAATTTTTTATCCCAAAAGTTTTTGTGGAGAACAAATTGATTTTTCAAACCTTGAGATAGAAAATTTACCGGCAGATTTTGATTTTGAAAGACAACCGGCTTTTTTTAATGATCCAAACACAGTTTCAAAAATATACGACTTGTTAAATTCAATTACGATTGAAAAATTCAATGAAAGTTTTGACCACAATGAATTAAATAAACAAGATATTTATCCTGGTAACATTTGGAATAATAAGCAGGAAGATGATATTGCTTTTAATGCCAGGCACCTGGTTTCTGAATTTGAAAACCTTAAAGCTATTTTTAAAAGTGCTAAAGAAAATGAAGATTATCTTTTAAGTTATGTTGGATAAAATTGTATTCAACTTCGGATTTTGTGAATGGGGCCGTTAAATAATACACGCCAAATTATGAAACAGTTATTAATTGCTTTCTTCCTCTTACTCCATTCTATTTGTTATTCCCAGGTCAATACTGATTCTTTACTGAATGAATTACGGCATTCTAAAAAATACAGGTATGATACTGCAATTGATTATCTAATGAAAAAATTCCAAAGATTTAAAAGCATAGATGGAACTGAATGTTACGATGTATGTTTAAACAAAAGAAAAAAACTACGTGAATATATTGGCTTATCAATCGCTTATAGACAATACGACAAAGAAGGAAGAATAATAAAAATAATTGGCTATAATTTAAAGGGAGCGTATTCTTATTGGGATTTTAACCCCATCGAATTAACAACTTATTCGGGTGACAGCACTATAGAAGATTACTACAACAGTAAATATATTTTGACTGGCAGGAAAACAATTATTAAGGACCGTTCAGGCAGGATCACTGAAATTTTGTGGTACAATGAAAATCCAACCCTTTATTCAAGGGAACTAAATATATTCGTTGATTCAGTCAATGAAATTGTTACAAAATATTATGATGGTAAAGGAGCTTTTAAACCCAATGAGTTTGGCGTATCCATTCATTTGGAGAAATTTTCGCCGGTTTATAAAGAAGATAAAATAGAAGAATATTTTTATGACTCAACGATGAAATTAGTTGATGCTGACCATAAAGAAATATTTAGGGAAGACCAGTCAACACTAAAATATTCGCAAATAAAAAAGGAAGCGAAAGATGAATACCCCGGGACATTCTATTATAATTCAAAAGGAGAATTAATTTGCCGGGATTTTTCATCTGGAGAAATACTCATACTAAAATAACATGCAAAAATTATTTTGCTGGTGGAAAAACATACAATGAAAAAATATTTTATAAAAAAAATCACCCACTCAACAAGCTCATTTTTTTACAATTTATCTTCATACCTTTTCGGAATTCCCAGATTAATATTATTTAATTTTCAGGCAACAACATGTTTAAGTCACCATTCACACCAAAATACGCAAGAGAAGGTGACCTAATAAAACATGCAGAAGATGGCTATTATTTAGTGATTGATAAAGAGGGCAATTTGCTTTTTAGAATGTAAATGTCAGCATCGAAATCAGCTCCAAACCTGGTATATTTAACTTTATGGCTTAAAGTAAATTTGATTAACAACATTGAATGACAAAAATATATTTCATAGCATCTATCAGCTACAGGCTGGTGTTTGGGATTTTAATCCCACTTTCTTTATATGCAATTGCGATGGTAAGTTCAGCTGGGCATGATCCCCATATGGGAGAAGCATGTTTAACACTCTTATTCATTGCAACGACGATTTCACTCTTAACGATTTATCAAAATAGTGACAAAGAAAATAATGCCGGGAGAAAAGCATTTCGTTATACCCTTATTGGGCTGGTGCTGGTGAGTCTTTTTTATGAATGTTATTCACTCTACGATACCTGGATCATTTGCGGGTGCTTTACAAAAGAAGACAATATTGAATCTTTTATTATTTTTATTTTTGGACTAATAACAAGTACTGTTTTAGCTGGGTTAATAAAAAATAAATTATAATCATAAACACTAAAAATTTTGAAAAAGTAAAATCGTGAAGAAAAATTTGCTGTCAGTAATTTATTATTTAGTATCATTCTCATTGCTGATAGCTGCTCATTTTTATTCGCCTATCACAATGGCTGGCCCCGGGCTTGAACTATGGACTTATTTTATTTTTGGAATTATAGGTCTTGCACTATTTATCAAAAACACTTTCTTATATTTTAACTTCGATAAATCATTAAAATATACATGCATAATACAGCTGGTTGGCTGTATTGGTTTTATTATTTATTTACTTGTTGTTTAATAAATGTTTTTTGCGTCGGTTCGCCCCTATACAACCACAAATTCCCTTAAAAGACGATGCTGTGCAACCATTCTGAAAGTCTATATTTGATAAACAAAACCTATTCAACAAATATTAAAAACCTACTGATCCATCTATGCCCAATCATTCCCGTAAAAAATTCATTCAGCAAGTTGCACTTACAGGCATGGCCCTGCTTATGCATCGTGTGGAAGCATTAAGTAAAACCGTTCCATATAAATTTTTAGCAGGTAGTAATGATAATGTTGTGTATTACGAAAAGAACAGCCCGGAATATGAAACACTGAGAAAAGGATTTAATAAAAGAATAAATAAGTATCCAAAGATCATTGCACTTTGCCAGAATACCAATGGAGTTGTTGAAGCAATTCAATATGCAAAAACAAATAATTTAAAACTAACGGTCAAAAGTGGTGGCCATTGCATGGAGGGTTTTAGCTGTATTGAAGATGGCATGGTCATTAATTTATCTTTATTGAATAAGTTGGAATGGATAGATAAAAATACCATCAGTGTAGAACCTGCCTGCACATTAAAAACAATTTATGAAACGATTATTCCAAAAGGAAAATATTTGCCAGGAGGTAGTTGCCAGTCTGTAGGTATTGGAGGTTTAACATTGGGTGGCGGTTATGGATTAATGAGCCGGAATTTTGGGCTGACCTGCGATAGCCTATTGGAAGCAATCATGGTAACTGCTGATGGAAAGATCATTAATACAAAAGATGATGCAGAATTATTATGGGCATTGAAAGGCGGTGGCAATGGCAACTTTGGTGTAGTTACGCAAATGAAATTTAAACTTCAGCAGGCGCCTGCTACCATGCAAAGTTATAAATTCAGGAATAAAAATCCTAATATTAGCATTGCAAAAGAAACCTGTAAGCAATGGTTCACCTTGAGTAAAACGTTGCCGGATAGCTGCTTTTCAGCATTTATTTTTAATGGAAGAACGACCTATATCCTGCTGACAAATATTGGCAAAAATAATACTGATGTGAATGCTTTTATTGATACATTCAAATCAAGATCTACAAAATTTACCCAGGGAAACCGCTTGCCACTAGGCCAGGCATTAAAAGCATATTATGCAGAAGCAAATCCACTCACATTTAAAAATGCAAGTGCAGGTTTGTACAAAAGTTTTGATGATATAGAACCCGTGATTGAACAGGTATTTACATTAATAAAAAAGAAACCCGGCATTTTATACCAGGTGAATACACTTGGAGGCGTTATACAATCGCCCGAATTAGAACAAAATTCCTCATTTGCACACCGTGATTGTTTTTATTTTTCCGAATTACAGGCATACTGGGAATCAGCCGTTGCAACCAATGGTTTCTTATCCCAGTTTGAATTGATACAACAACAATTTGCCAATGCCGGTGTAAAAGCACAATACCGAAATTACCCTGACATTAATTTCAAAGATTGGGCACAACTGTACTATGGAAAAAATTTAGAAAGACTGCTGCTAACAAAAAATAAATATGATGCAGGGAAGATCTTTGCTGGTTTACAAACAATCTAAAATGTATGATTTTAGACGTAAGATGTATGATTTCTTTATTAATTGAATGCTTTTCTATTTTTAAACATCAGACATCAAACATCAGACATCAGACATCAGACATCAGACATCAGACATTTTGAAAAATTCTATAAAACTTAATGCAATGAAATTATTTTCAATTTTTATCAGCTTAATTATTTTGCAGCTAAATACATGTATAGCACAAAGCAAAAAAAACAAACTCGATGAAATTATGAATGCCTATCACAACTACAATATGTTCGATGGAAGCGTATTGGTTGCTGAACAAGGTAAAGTAATATACACAGGCGCTTTTGGAATGGCCAATCGTGAATGGAATATTCCCAATGCAGTTGATACAAAATTTATGATTGGCTCTGTTTCAAAACCGCTTACTGCCATGTTGATGTTGATACAGGTTCAAAAAGGATTGATTAGCCTGGACAAAACAATTGCTGATTACATTACGGAATTTTCGGGTAAGCCTGCTGGTAAGGCCACGATCAGGCAATTGCTGAATCATACATCGGGGATGCCGAACTATGATATCATAAAAGATTTTTTTCCGGGAATAAGCCGCCAGCATTTTACAAGAGAAGAATATGTAAAAATATTTATAGATTCTGCTTTGGCCTTCCAGCCCGGGACAAGTTATGCTTATAGCAGCTGGGGATATTTTACACTTGGTTATATTATGGAAAAAGTCACTGGTAAATCCTATTCGCAATTAATGAAAGAAGATATTTTTGATAAGATCGGTATGAATAATTCCGGCTCCTACTTTCATACCGATATTGTAAATAAAAGAGCCACAGGATATGATTATAGTTTTGGAGGTTATACCAGTTCGGATTTTCGTGACCAATCGAATACAATGGGAACAGGTGATTTATATTCAACCGTAGAAGATCTTTTTAAATTTCATTTAGCCATCAGCAATAATACTTTGCTTAATAAACAACTTACTGAAGAAATGCTTGCCCCGGGAATGAAACCTGCCCAGTATGGTTATGGTTGGTTCAACAAAAATTTTAAATATACAGCAACAGATACCGTTGCATCAAATTTCCATTTAGGAATGACCGAAGGTTTTATTTCTTTTATGGTTCGCATTCCATCAACCAATAGTTTGATAGTGATTCTTTGTAACAGCTCCCCTACTGATTTTTTTGGCATAACCGGTAATCTTGTAAAAGTATTGTATGATAAACCAGTGCAAATGAAACAACCTGTTCATAAGATTATTGAGAAAATGATCGCTGATAAAAAAACATTGCAATCAATGGAGGAATACAAACACATGAAAGCAGATTCTGCACATTACTATATCGACTGGATATCTATGAATTTTCTTGCTGAGCAGTTGTTGACATTGAAAAGATTGGATGAAGCGAGAATCATTGCTGAAAACAATGCCGCAGAATTTCCCGGGCATGACCTTGTAATGCTAACAATGGGGAATATTTATGTGTCATTGAACAGGAAAGCTGATGCAATCATTTATTATAAAAAAGCACTCATACTAAATCCTGGTTATGAAGAAGCAAAAAACAGGTTGAAAGAATTAGAATGACAATTTGAAAATTTGCTGATTTGGAAATTCGGAAATGATTCGTCAACATTTCAAAATCAAAAAATGTTCAATCAACACATTGGTTTAACCCAACCTTCAACATCCAGTTTGCGTGTATTATTGGATGACTTTACTTCGCTGCCAAATGTCGTTCAGTCGAATTGGCAAGGAAATACTTCAGCTAACTTATTTTTGATTAACCAGGTTCAGATTTTTAATCAATAACAAATCCTGTACTTAAAAAAAATGTCGTTGTCGATTCAAAGCTATCAAACATACTATCTTCGGTCCGTTGTTCATCTATAAGTTTTTTTTATACGGCTCTCATCAGCACATTTCCAAATTTCCAAATCTCCAAATTGTATATTAATCATCATCATGTTCCGAAACCAACATCTTACTGGTTTTGCTAAAAAGAATAATTACCAATCCCACCGTTGATGAAAATAACATACAAATCGCAGTTGGTATGGCTCCCTTAAACAGCAATAAACCTGAAGCCGCTGAAACCAATGAGCCGATACCAATTTGAATAAATCCCAATAATGCAGAAGCTGTGCCTGCATTTTTTTTAAATGGTGCCATTGCCAATGCTGCAGCATTTGGATAACCCAATCCTGCACAAAAAAGCAATACAAATAAAAAACAGATCGTTGGCCATAATGTGTACCACTCATTAAAAACACCAATCAAAAACAACAAGCCAATAAAAAATTGCACTGCCAGTATCGTTATAAATATATTCCTGTTGGAAAACTTTTTTGACAACACATGATTGAGCTGGCTGCCACCAATAAAACCAACAGACAGCAACGCAAAGATGCCTCCATAAAATCCCTTGCTCACCTGGAAGCCATCCATAAAAATAGCCGGCGAACTCGCCACGTACACAAACAAACCACAAAAAGCAAAACTACCTGCAAATGAAAAAACATAAAACTGGTTGGTAAATAATACAGATTTAAAACTGCTAACGATTGGGCCTGGCCGCAATGACATGGTCGTATCTGGCTGATGCCCTTCTGGCAAAAAGAAAAATACAAGCAATAAAATAATAAATGTGATTGCCGATAATATCCCGAAAACCCAATGCCAGTTCCATGCGATGAGAACGAGGCTACCAACAGATGGAGCCAATAATGGTGATAATCCCAAAATGAGTATCAGCAATGAGATGATAGAAGCACTTTGTTTCACTGGAAAAAAATCCCTGACCATGGCCATCGCAGCAACGGATGCCACACATCCACTCAATGCCTGTGCAAAACGCAAGATCAATAATGCATTGATGGTTGATGAAAACATACAGCCAACAGATGCCGCAATATAAAATAACAACCCAATATACAATGGCGGTTTCCTGCCATAACGATCCAGCAATGGCCCATATAAAATTTGCCCCAAAGCAAAACCTAAAAAATAAGTTGATACCGACAAAGCGATATGACTGATCGGCACGCCAAATTCTTTCGACATATCCGGGAATGCCGGTAAATACATATCAATGGAAAATGGCGTGATCGTATTTAATAATCCTAATAAAAGAATGATGAAGGTTTTATTGTGTGCTTTTGTTTGTTGCAGAGACATAGGCAATATTAGGAAATGTTTTTTGGGGAATAGATTTTTGGTTATGAATTGTTTGCTCTTTAGTAAGTACAGCATTTTTATCTTAACTTTCATTAATGCAGCTTTTTTTTTATAATTAAAAAGAAAGTAGTAGAAAATTATTAAATACACAATGAAAAAAATAATCCTCCTACTCCTTTTAATCATCATTGGAATTTTAGTGTATTGGTCATTAGACAGCAAGGTTTCAGAAAATGTAGACACTTACGTATATAACCTGCCTTTTAAAGAAGGCACAAGTCGTTTCGTTGTACAAGGCTATGGCAGTTTGTTTTCACATAAAAATAAAGCGGCGCTGGATTTTTATATGCCCGTAGGTACGCCTGTATATGCAGCAAGAGAAGGAACAATATTCAGCTATAAAGACGATAGCAATGAAGGTGGCCCTTTTACCAGTTATGAAAAGAAAGCAAATTATATTATCATAAAACACCCTGATGGAAGTTTTGGTTGTTACTGGCATTTACAATTGCATGGAGTGGTAGTAAAAGAAGGAAGCGTTGCCAAAGGACAATTAATTGGGTATAGTGGAAAAACAGGATTTGCATTGTGGCCACATTTACATTTTGCAGTAAAGCTTAAGTTAAACTATGAAAAGGATTCATTCATAAAAACAAAATTTGCAACTACAAAAGGGATTCAATTTTTAAAAAATGGCAGAAAATATGAAAGGCCTTTATAAAACATTTTTCTATGAACGAGAAAATTAAAATATTAAAAACGGAAATCCTTTCCGAAAACTGGTACACACTTAAAAAAGTAACGTATGAATATTTAAAAAAAGATAATGTCCCGCAAATCCAAAACAGAGAGGCATATGATAGAGGAAATGGAGCTACGATCCTTCTTTATAATAAGGAAAAACAAACGGTAATCCTGACACGACAATTCAGGCTTCCCACTTATATAAATGGCAATGATACTGGTATGCTCATTGAAACCTGCGCCGGCTTACTTGATAAAGACAATGCAGAAGATTGCATTCGCAAAGAAACGGAAGAAGAAACGGGCTATAAAATTACCGAGGTGAGAAAAATATTTGAAGCATATATGTCGCCAGGTTCCGTCACGGAAATGGTTCATTTTTTTGTTGCGGAATATCATGTATCAATGAAAATCGCAAAAGGTGGTGGCGTACCGCAAGAGCAGGAAGATATTGAAGTTTTAGAGTTAAATTTTATCGCCGCATATAATATGATTAGCACCGGGGAAATTAAAGACGGGAAGACGATTATGCTACTCCAGTACGCAAAAATTTACGGGTTGTTATAGCAATGAAAAAAGAATTAAATTGCTTTAGAAAAATAGTTATTCACAGTAACTTTAAATAACATCTAAAAAAATGAATAGCGAAGAGATAGAAACTTTTTCTCCACCAAGCCAACTGTCATGGCGACAATGGCTTAAAAAAAATCATACCTCAAAACAATCTGTTTGGCTTCTTTTATACAAAAAGCAATCTGGTAAACCAACAATTACATGGAGCGTAGCTGTTGACGAAGCGTTATGCTTTGGCTGGGTAGATAGCAAAAGGAAACCCATTGACGAAGAAAAATTTATCCAGTTTTTCAGCAAGCGAAAATCAAAAGGAACCTGGTCAAAAATAAATAAAGAAAAAGTTTTGAGATTAGTTGAAGAAGGACTTATGACAAAAGCCGGACATGAATGTATCGAAGCAGCAAAACAAAATGGTTCATGGAAAATTTTAGACGAAGTTGAAGAATTAAAAATACCTGCTGATTTAAAAAAAGCATTCAAAACAAAAAAAGGTTCTATAGATTTTTTTTTAAGTTTGAGCAAGTCGGTGAGAAAAACTATTTTACTATGGCTCGTACTTGCCAAACGGGAAGAAACAAGACAAAAACGAATCAATGAAATAGTTGAACGTGCAAGTCTAAAACTAAAACCCAAACATTTATAAATAAATAATTAGCCGAAAACACCCCACCAACTTATCCTATATACACTTTTTAAAATTTAATTTCATCCCCATCTTTGTTTCACTGCAAAACCTTCTTGCGAATGAATATATTTTTGAATGCTTTTTAAAAAATAAAAAAAATGGGATGATTTCATTTACCCTTTTCATTCATTAAAGTAGTCAATTAACATTCTTAAAAAACTTTAACGCCAACTTCGCATTTTTTCTTACTAGCCTTTTGCTCATATATTTTACCTTCATGCCCCACCCGAAACAACTATGCATGAATCGTTTAAAAAAGATCCTTATAATCTTTGTCGTCCTTTTCCTTGGCTTATACATTTGGGGAAAGATATATTCTGCTAATCAACCAGCATTGGTAATAAGACAAATTGCTGCAGATACCAACAGGATAAAAACCGACTTGTACTTTCTCACCAAGGAATGCCGCTATCGAAATTTTATGCATACCGACCAGTTGAACAAAGCTGCGGCGTATATAAAAAAACAATTTGAAGCTGTTTCTGATTCGGTGCAATACCAAACTTATGTGATCGACACTGTTGAATATAAGAACGTGATTTGCTCAATAGGCCCAAAAGGTGCTGAAAGAATTATCATCGGCGCACACTATGATGCCTGTATGGATAAAGAAGGCGCTGATGATAATGCAAGTGGTGTTTGTGGTATTCTTGAACTGGCAAGATTATTTAAAAACGAAAAATTAAAATACCGCATCGACCTGGTGGCTTACGCCAACGAAGAGCCGCCTTTTTTTGGAACAAATAATATGGGCAGTTATATTCACGCCAAATCACTCTTTAATAATGATGTGAAAGTAAAAGGAATGATCAGCCTGGAAATGATCGGTATGTATTCTGATGAACCGGGTTCACAGCATTTTCCTGTATTCTTTTTAAAATGGTTTTATGGTAGTACAGGAAATTTTATTACGGTAACAAATAAATTATCCAGTGGTAGTTTTGGAAGGTTTATAAGCAAGCGAATGCAAAAAGAACAAGTGATACCAACAAAATCTTTTACAGCACCCAGTTGGGCCGGCGGCATCGATCTTTCTGATCACCGCAATTACTGGGCATTTGATTATAGCGCTGTGATGATCACCAATACCGCATTTTACAGGAATGAATATTATCACACAATCAATGATATTGCTGAACGATTGAATGTAAAGAAAATGTCGCTGGTGATTGATGAGGTATATCGAACAATATTGGACGTGAAGTAAGGCAATTTGGAAATTTGGAAATTTGGAAATTTGAAGATGAACTTTTTTTATTTAAACTTATAAAATTCCCTGCTGTTTTCATCAACGCATCTTCAAATCTTCAAATCACCTTGTCTTTGTAAATAAAGTAAAAAGTCGTTTCTTTATTGAGCATTACAACAGGAACGGACTCAAATGCAGGTTATAACGAACGATAATCACAACACAAAATGAGTAATCATAATACCTGGTATAAATTAATAGAATTGTTAAGAAAAAAAGACATTATCATAGATGGCCTGACGATCCCTTTTATCCTGGGCGCTCAAAAATACCTTGACCCTGGTTTAGTGGTCAATGATGATAGCATTTTTAATTTACTAACAGGAATTGTTCATTCTGATACCAATGAAAAAGCTGTATTAAAAGATTGCGCCGGTAACCAATACATCATTGCACTAAGAAGCATAAAGTTTTGTAAGGATAATCTTTCAAATGCAAGGGTATTTAAAAACAAAAAAGGGAATGATTCACTTTATGTAAGTAATGATGTTGAATTTCCTGGTAAATCACTCAAAGAAATTAGTACATCACTGAATGAAAAATATAAAGGATTGTTCATCAAAGAAACCTTTTCCTGGAACGACAGTAAAATGAGCTGGAATAAATTGAGCGAAATTGAAAAAAAAATGATCACGGAAGCTGCAAATACCTAACCCGTTTTAAAAGATCTAACCCGTTTTAAAAACGGGTTAGGCCTGACAATTTATGAAAACAATCAAACAGTATTTTTCACTTCAGTTCACCATGCTAAAAAGGCAGTTAACTGATTTCGGTATTCATCCACTTTTTTTGGGATTTGTTATTATCATTGCCGCATTTTTGGGCTTCTCTATTTTCCTGTTTAGCAGATCACACTACGCCAATTATATTTATGTTCTGATTTCATTAAGCGTCGTATTTAAGTACAGCGAGATCAATAGAAATGATTTCCTGAAATTCAACTTTTCAAAAGCAAATTATTTTAAGATCAGGATTTTAGAAAATGTATTGACTGCATTGCCTTTTGTTATTTTTTTATGCGTAAAGAAAGAAATATATCCTGCGTTATTGTTGATTTTACTTGCTGCTGCAGTAATACTTATTAATTCAAAAAAAAGTTTCTCATTCACTTTACCAACGCCATTTTATAGAAGGCCCTTTGAATTTATTGCAGGATTCAGAACATCAGTAATTGCTTTTATTGCTGCTTATTTCATTACAGCAATGTCTATCATTCATCAAAACTTTCATTTGGGCATATGCTCACTGCTGTTTGTTTTTTTAATTTGCCTTTCCTTTTATAATGAACCTGAAGATGTATTTTATGTCTGGGTCCACAAACTAAAAGTGAATGGATTCCTTTTCAATAAAATGAAAACAGCTATTATTTTTTCTACACTAATTAGCATGCCTGTTACAATAGCATTACTACTATTTTTTAAAACAGATATTCTTTTAATATTGGCTTTCCAGTTTTTAGGCTATATGTATCTTTTAACGATGGTATTGGCGAAGTATGCTTCTTTTCCACAAAAAATGAATTTACCACAAGGCATATTATTGGTGTTGAGCATAACCATGCCTCCTGTTCTATTGGTGGTTATTCCATTTTTTTATTTCCAATCACAAAAACAACTTAAAGATATTCTTGAATGATTACAATCAACAACCTGTCGAAATCATATGGCTCCAGCGAGGTGCTTTCAAATATAAATGTCTCATTTGAAGAAGGGAAAGTGTATGGAATTGTTGGAGAAAACGGTTCCGGAAAAACTACTTTATTCAAATGTATTACAGGTATTGAAAAATATACCGGCAGCATTATTTCCGGAACAGAACCATTAAAAGATCATATCGGTTATTTGCAAACCGACCCTTTTTATTTTTCTAAAATTACCGGGCGTGAGTACATTCAATTCTTATGCAATGCAAGAGGCAAAGAAATAAAAGACATTGACAAAAAAAATATTTTTGACCTGCCGTTGAATCAATACGCCGTTACTTATTCTACAGGAATGAAAAAAAAATTAGCCTTGACTGCTATTTTACTGCAGGAAAATCAATACTATATTTTTGATGAGCCATTTAATGGCGTTGATATACAAAGTAATATTATCATCCAGGAAATTTTAAAGGAATTAAAAAAATCCGGTAAGACGATTATCATATCTTCTCATATATTTTCAACCTTAAGCGATATCTGTGATGAAATACATTTACTAAAGAATGGCAGGTTCATTAAGAAAGTGTATAAAGAATCCTTTGCTGAATTAGAACAGGAAATGAAAAGTATTTTTATTGGTAACAGGATTGCTGAATTGGGTTTGAAGTAGATCTAGCAGGTTTTGAAAACGGGTTAGATATTATTCACCAACGGCGCCACTTTAGAACCAATAAGCTCAATAGCATTCATCAATTGTTCATGTGTCAATCCTGCGTTGTCCATTTGAAATGTAAACCTGGATATTCCACCAAGTGCTACACTGTGCCGGAGTATTTTTGCTGCGACTTCTTCCGGATCTCCAACCAGGTATGCACCCAATGGGCCTCTCTGTGCATCGAATTGTGGCTTTGTTACCGGCGGCCATCCACGTTCCTTTCCAATTCTTGTAAATGTTTCTGCATAGCCCGGATAATATTCTTCCACTGCCTTATCAGTATTCTCTGCCACATAACCAAGTGAGTGCAATCCTACTTTCAATTTTTCAGGAGCATGGCCGGCTTGTTTACCGGCATTTCTATAAAGGTCAATCAATGGACGAAAGCGATGTGTTTCACCACCAATAACGGCAACCATTAGGGGTAATCCGAGTTTACCTGCACGAACAAAAGATGCCGGGGTTCCGCCAACACCCAACCAAACAGGGAGTGTATCCTGCAAGGGCCTGGGATAAATTGATTGATTACGAAGTGCGGCACGAAACTTACCCGACCATGTAACAAATTCATTGTCGCGTATAGTAAGTAATAGATCCAGTTTTTCTGAAAACAGTTCATCATAATCATCCAGGTTGAGTCCAAACAATGGATATGCTTCTATGAATGATCCACGGCCAACGACCATTTCTGCCCGTCCTGCCGAAATCAAATCCAATGTTGCAAAATTTTGAAATACCCTTACCGGGTCTGCTGCACTCAATACAGTAACGGCACTGGTGAGCCGAATTTTTTTCGTCCTCGCGGCGGCGGCAGCTAGAATAATGGTTGGTGCCGAATCCAAAAATTCTTTACGATGGTGTTCCCCTATTCCGAATATATTGAGCCCGGCTTTATCTGCACATTCAATTCTTTCAAGCAATTCCGTAAGAGCGATGCTACTTTTTTTTGAGCTGTCATGATCATTTCCAATTGCAGCCGATGCAAAACTATCAATGCCTATTTCCATTTTAGTGATTAATTAATGATTGAAGTATATTTTTTAGATGTAAACCTTATTTAATTGGTTCACAAAAATAAACTTAAATACTTGCATGTAATTAATAAAGACCTAATCCGTTTTAACAGACCTAACAGGTTTTGAAAACCTGCTAGGTCTTCTTATCGGGCCTTCCTTTCAAAGCTGTAATCTCTTTTGTAAGTGTTTGGATCTCTGTTTTGGATTTTGTGAGTGTAATGGCTTTTTCGTAATGCCTGATTGATTTTTCGATATCTGTATCCGAATAGAGGTAGCCCAATAAAGAATGAAAATTGATATTATCATCCAGGTTTAATTTTTCAGCTTCTTCTATAGCTTTTTCATTCCCATAAACTTTGGCAAATGCAAATGTTCTGTTCAATGCAGTTATAGGCGAATATTCAATGATGATAAGTTGATTGTATAATTGTAAAATAGGTGGCCATTTATTTTCGTCAACAGTAGTATGCCAGTATGCGATAGCTGCTTCCAAATGGTATTTTGAAATTTCGGTACCATTACAAGCTATTTCTAAATAATAATTTCCTTTTTCAATCAATGCTGCGTTCCATAAATTTTTATCCTGTTCTTCAAAAAGAATTGCTTCTCCGTTATCATTCATTCTTGCATCAAGCCGTGAACTTTGAAAGCACATTAATGAAAGTAACGCATTCGATTCTGCTGTGTTTGTCAATGAATTTTCAGTAAGTATAAATGTTAAACGCATCGCTTCTGAACAAAGATCTTTCCGGATCAATTGATTGCTGCTTTTGGAAAAATAACCTTCGTTGAATAATAAGTACAAACATTTTAAAACAGCTTCCAATCTTATTTTAATTTCTGTTTCACTTAAAATTTTTATTTGAAAATTGTCGTCACGAAGATTTACCCTGGCCCTGTGTAAACGTTTTTTTATTGTTCCGGTTTTTGTCAAAAATGCGTTGGCAATTTCTTCCACGCTAAAACCACAAAGGATCTGCAGTGCCAGGCAAATTTGAGATTCCATTGAATTACCAGGATTACAAACTGCAAAGATCATTGCTAACTGGCTGTCTGCAATATTTTGGTTATTAAATTCAAAACCATGTTCTGCTATTATTTCATTGTGTTTTACACCTTCTTTAATTTGCTTTTCAACAACAACATTGTGTTTAAAATAATCTCTCGTTTTATTTTTTGCAACGGTGTAAAGCCAGGCAGCAGGATTTTCAGGAACACCTTTAATTCCCCAAATTTCAGTTGCTTTTAAAAAAGTTTCGCTTGCAATATCTTCAGCAATTTCAAGATGCTTTAAATCAAATGAATGACAGAGTACAGCAACAATTTTGCTGTACTCTGTTCTAAATAAATGTGGAATTAATTCAGTTTGTTGCATGATTTAAAAGTCCTTGCAAATTTGCAAGGGCCATAAAATAATTACAGTACATTAATTTCCCTGATCTCTACATTTCCTCCCAATGATAATACGGGACAACCATTTGCAAGTTCTGTAGCTGCTTCCAAAGACGTAGCTTTTACAAGAGAATATCCCAAAATAGATTCCTTTATTTCAGTATAAGGCCCATCTGAAATAATCCCGTCACTTTTTAATACTTTTCCAGAGCTCATCAATCGATTACCCCTGTCAGATAGTTTGCCTTGTGCAGCAATTCCTGAAACCCAGTTCATCCATTTTTGAGTTGTCGCCTGCATTTGTTCAGGCGATGCTTTAGGCATTGTTTTGTAGTCTACTCTAAAGATTAATAAAAATTCTTTCATTGTTTTAAAATTTTGTTGTTATGCTTAATAACGATTGAACCTTCGCAATGGGGACAAAATTATAAATTTTAAAACCCATTCTAACAAGCTAAAGACTTTCAGTTCAAGTTAAGTTGTTAATTATACGCAGGAATCACAAATTTTATTTTGATGTTAAAGTTAAAAACCGTTTCTTTATAAGACCGGACCGAACTCTCTTCAACCAGATAGCATCCTGCCTGCAATCCTCAAAAAAACTGCACATTTTAGAACTCTAAAAAATAAATACATGCAAAAGCATTTTTTTTTCTTTAAAAAGAATTTAAAGAGAGCCTTTGTTCTAAGTGTCCTGTCGCTTATTTTAATAAGTACTCAAAGAGTAATGGCACAAAACCAAAACACGACGGTGAATGGTGTAATATTTAATTATCCATTATCACCCTATGCCGCTAGTATTGATTATTCAACTAACATAAATGCTGCTAATTGCGGAACCTCTCCAAGTGATTGGATAAACGCCATTGAGTTTGGGCTTGACAACGGGGCTGCTACCATAACAATAACATTGCCGGCTCCCAGTACTTCGCTGACTTTCTTATTAGGTGGTTTGGATATGGTTAACAACGAAACAGTAACTTATATATCAAATAATGGTGGCGGCTCTGTAGCACTTTCAACAGAAAATGCTGGAGCAGCAGGCTGCTTCACCCTCGCTGGTAATGTTATAACAGCACCGGACAATGGTTGTAATGGCAAAATTGTGATCAATGCTTCCAAGGAATTTACACAAGTTGTATTATCCATTACCGGCCCTTATGCTGTGATATCAGTTGTGGGTTCTACAGTACCGGTTAAACTAAATTATTTTACAGGTATGTCGGGTGATTGCCACGCAACGCTTAACTGGCAAACAGGTGAGGAATTAAATTTCAGCAATTTTGAAGTATTGAGAAGTGAAGATGGTATTTCTTTTAAAAACATTGCAACTGTATTGCCAAAAAGTAGCAACAGTGTTTATAAATTGCAAACCGACAATACTTCAACTACTTATTATAAATTAAAGATGAATGACATTGATGGAAGATATATTTATAGTAATACCTTAAGACTTGTATCGAAGTGTGTACCACAAGCAAGATCGTTAGCACCCAACCCTTCCCGTGAGCAAGTTACAATACTTGGCTGGCAACAAGGCGATGTTGTAAAAATCATTGATGCCATTGGCAAGGTTGTATTAAAAAAAGATGCTTTAGAAACCAATGTATTAAATATAGCCTTTCTGCCTGCTGGTGTTTACACTGTGAAAATATTTTCAGGTTTAAATGACCCAATAAGTTTAAGGCTATTAAAGCAATAATTAATTCCTGCTAATGATTTAGAGGAACTCTAAAAAATATTTTTTTTTGAATATCAACTTTAATTGCTCTCTCTCTAAATTGATCGGGGTCTGCCACAAAAAGCTGAGGAAAGGAAGGTTTTTAGAGCTGCCTTACCTCATACAGACCGATCAATTAAAGCCTTTACAAATTTGCAAGGTTCATCGTTTCTTCTATATTTTTTTTAACTGCTATTAAGATTATCCCGATAATTTTTATTACGCAATCATTCCTGCTGTCAGGTTAAGCACCGTCCCGGTTATAGCACTGCCTTCATCTGATGCTATGAAGATAGCTGCATCTGTCAACTCTTTTAATGTAGTTAAACGTTTTCTATGGGTACCACCTGCCACCGATGCATTAAATTGTTCGATCGGTATACCTTGCGTTTATGCATGCGTTTCAAAAAGTTCTTTAAAGGCATTTTCAATAATGGGCGTTTCGGGTAATGCAGTTGTGAAAAGGCAGACTGTGCTAACGCCAAACTCCCCACATTCCACAGAAAAAGAACGGCAAAGTGATTCCATCGCCGCCCAGGCTGGTCCCCTGCCACCACCCCATGGGGCGCTTATCCTGGTGAGGTTTGCTGTATGCATTAAGATCACTCCGCTCCCCTGCTTAACCATACGGCTAGCCGCTGTTTTTGCCGTTATAAAATGGGATTGTGTATAGGTTGCAATCGGAAGACAAAATTGCTCCACCGGCAATTCAAGAAGCGGAATGTGCCCAACATTTTTTTGATAAATATCAATGGCGTTGAATGAAATGTCAACTTTTCCGGCTTTCTTAATTACTTCAGTCATGGGTTTTCTACGGCTTCCCTATCAAGTGCATCAAGTTTGGCAGTTTCAATCGCTCCTCCATCGGAAATGATCTCATCAGCAATGGCTTTAAGTTTTGCAACAGTCAGCCCTGTTAAAAAACCTTCGCACCCTCACGGGCAAATGCTTTTGCAATTGCTGCGCCTACAGCACCATTACCATAAATTACGGCAACTTTGTTTTTTAATCTGTTCATTTTTTTATGATTTTTTGTTACAGACTAATAACGATCAGAGTTAAAGTATGGGGACAGGTCGTGATTATTTTTTCTTTTACAATAGCTCCAGCCATGGCAGGCTTATGACCTAACAGGTTTTAAAAGCCTGTTAGATCTTCTCCGTGATTGTTAACCATTTTATTTTTTACGTGATCTTAAAAGTTCGGAATATTTTTTTGAATAATTTAAAATTGGATTTATGTTATCCAGCCTATCACCCTACATTCCCAACCAGTATTTTATGTGTGATATTTATATCGTTTTCATAATAAAGATTAAGACGTGCATCTAATTTGTTTTCTGCCAAAGCCCCGGCCACGGTTCGTGCCTCGAACCGAAATGCCACCGCCATAATAAACTATCATTTACGGTGTAAAGGTTATTTCACAATTCGGTTCAGAAGGATTATCCAGGTGATTTGGTAACCCTAACGAATAGTAGTTTTGACGCTTTCCTAAAATACCCTCTGCACTTAAATCGACGGTTCCGGTTCGTTAGGCACGAACCGGGGCATTATCCCAATACCCGATCTGCCGCCGTGAAAATGGCTGTGAACTTCCGGCAAGCGGTTCACCAATGTGGTAGTGAAAAATGAA